>JAHFDK010000214.1 GCA_023249095.1 Candidatus Rokuibacteriota bacterium
CCCGCAACGCGGCGCCGGACGCCCGCGCACCCAGATGGAGCCCAGCCGCCGCGGAGCAACGAACGCGTGCCGCGTGGTCCGTTCGGCCCCTACTGCGCCCGTCCCCGCGTGCCGCACCCGCGGCCGGCGCGACGGGGCGAGTATCGCAGAGAGCCTCCACCGTGTACACTGCGGGTCGCCGCTTCGCCGTCACGAGACTGAGACCTATATAAGGAGCGATCATGGCGACGTATGTGCTCGTTCACGGCGCGTATCAGGGGGGCTGGATCTGGAAGCCGGTCGTTGATCGCCTGCGGGCCTCCGGACACCGCGTCTACGCGCCGACGCTCGATGGCTGTGCCGAGCGCCACCATCTGGTGCGTCCCGGCATCACCGCCGCCACGCACGCTCAGGAAATCGCGCAGCTCCTGTTCTTCGAGGATCTCGACCGAGTCGTCCTCGTGGGAACGAGCTCCGGAGGCATGGTGATATGCAAGGCCGCCGAGCTGGCCCGCGACCGCATCGCCCGGCTCGTCTTCGTCGACGCGCTGGCGTTGATGTCAGGAGAGCGGGTCGGCGACATCGTGAAGCGCGTGTCGGCCAACGAGACGACCGCGATCACGACCGGACCCACACGGGCCGACGTGGAGAAGCGGCTGTTCGCGGACCTCGATCCCGACACGCGCGCCTGGGCGCTCGCGCGCTACACGCCGCATCCGGTCGCTGCGCTCGAGGCGCCCGTGGAGCTCGGTGGCTTCTGGAACCAGGCGTGGCCCGCGATCGTCATCCGCTGTCGCCGCGCCATGAATCCACCCGAGACGCACCAGCGCCGCACGGCCGAGCGGCTGAAAGCCGTCTGGCACGAGCTCGACACTGGCCACTATCCGATGCTCAGCCAGCCGGACGAGCTGGCGCGGCTACTCCTGGCGCCGCTTTCTTGACAGGGGCACCCTCGCGTTGCAAAGTGCCCCCCGAGCCCAGATGACATGAACGGCATCCACGATATGGGCGGCATGCACGGCTTCGGCCGCGTCGAGCGCGAGAAAAACGAGCCAGTCTTCCACGCGGCCTGGGAGGGGCGGGTCTTCGGGCTCACCCGCGCGTACAGGCACCTCTTCAACATCGACGAGAGCCGCCACGCCATCGAGCGGATGGCGCCGATCGACTATCTGGGCTCGAGCTACTACGAGCGTTGGCTCGACGGTAACGTGCGGCTGCTCGTCGAGAAGGGCGTGATCACGCGCGAGGAGCTCGAGCGCCGCATGGCCCAGCTCGCCAGCGGAACCGACCCGGCGCCGCCGCACTCGGACCCCAAGCTGCTCGAGCGCATGCTGCGGGTCACGAAGGAGCGTCCCCACTACCGTCAGCCCGGACCGCCGCCGCGCTTCGCGACAGGACATCGTGTCCTCACGCGCAACGACGCGCCGGTGGGACATACGCGGCTGCCCCGCTACGCGCGCGGCAAACACGGCGTCATCGACCGCGTGCACGGGTCCTATATATTCCCGGACACCAACGCCCACGGGCAGGGCGAGCAACCCCACGCGCTCTACAGCGTTCGCTTCGACGCCGCCGAGCTGTGGGGCGGCTCGGCCGAGCCGTGCGCGCCGGTCCACATCGACCTCTGGGAGCGCTATCTCGAGCCGGCCGCTCCCGCAAGGAGCACGTCATGAGCGGCGCCCGCGACGAACACGGACACCATCACCGCGAGCCGGAATCCGTCCTCTCGCTCCGGGTCCGCGCCCTCGAGTCGTTGCTCATCGAAAAGAAGCTCGTCTCGAGCGAGGCCGTCGACCGCATCGTCGGCGCCTACGAGCAGGACATCGGGCCGCACAACGGCGCCAAGGTCGTCGCCCGCGCCTGGGTCGATCCGGCGTACCGCCAGCGGCTCCTCGCCGACGGGACGGCGGCCATCGAAGAGCTTGGCTTCGGCGGGGTCGACCTCCAGGTGGTCGAGAACACGCCCGGCGTCCACAACCTCGTCGTCTGCACGCTCTGCTCCTGCTATCCGCACGCTCTCATCGGGCTCCCGCCAGTCTGGTACAAGTCGTTCGAGTACCGCTCCCGCGCGGTACGGGAGCCGCGCGTGGTGTTGCGCGAGTTCGGCGTCGACCTGCCCGAGAGCGTGGAGATCCGGATCTGGGACTCGAGCGCCGAGCTCCGGTACCTGGTTCTTCCGCAACGACCCCCCGGCACCGCACGCCTGAGCGAGACCGCGCTCGCGGAGCTGGTCACGCGTGACGCGATGATCGGCGTGGCGGTCGTCCCGGCCCCCGCGGCCCGCTGATCGGAGGAGAGTTCGATGGACTCCGTTCCGAGCCGCGAGATCGCCGACATGTCCGGCCAGGCGGCGTTGCCGAGGAAGAACGGCGAGCTGGTCTTCGACGAGGCGTGGCAGGGCCGCATCTTCGGCATGACCGTGGCGATGAGTCACGAAGCCTGCTTCGCGTGGCGCGAGTTCCAGGCCCAGCTCATCGGCGAGATTGCGCACGCGGAGCGCGAGGGCGAGTCCTCGAGCTACTACGAGCGCTGGCTCCACGCCTTCGAGCGCCTGCTGGCCGACAAGGGCCTGCTCGACGAGGCCGCCCTTGCCGAGCGTACGCACGACTTCGAGACCGGCCGCCGCGACGACGTATTCTAGTCTCTCGCGTTACCCTTCGAAGGAGAGTGCCATGGCCCTCGATCCCCAGGCCCAAGAAGTGATCAACCTCGTCATCAAGTCGGGGCGCCCGGCCTATCACACGCTGTCACCCAAGGACGCCCGCCAGCTGTTCCGCGAAACGCGCCCGGCGTCCACCCCGACGCCGCCGGAGATCGGTGCCGTCAGGAACCTCGTGGCCGACGGACCCGGCGGGCCGATCCCGCTGCGCGTCTATCGACCGGCGGGCGTGGCCGCCGGCACGCCGCTCCCCGGGCTTGTCTTCTTCCACGGCGGCGGCTGGGTGATCGGCGATCTCGACACGCACGACGTGCAGTGCCGGCAGCTCACGGCCGAGGCGGGGATCACGGTCGTCGCCGTCGACTACCGCCTGGCTCCCGAGCACAAGTTCCCCGCGGCCGTGGACGACGCCTGGGCGGCGACGCGCTGGGTCGCCGCGCACGGCAGCGAGCTCGGCGTCGACGCCCAACGCCTTGCTGTCGCCGGCGACAGTGCGGGCGGCAACCTCGCCGCGGTGGTCGCGCTGCTGGCGCGCGAGGCGGGCGCTCCGGCCATCGCACTTCAAGTTCTCGTCTATCCGGTGACCGACGTCAGCGCCGAGTCACAGTCGTATCGCGATTTCGCCGAAGGATATCTCCTCACGCGCGAGAGCATGCGGTGGTTCACGAATCACTACTTGAAGGCACAAGGCGAGGCCCAAGACTGGCGCGCCTCGCCGCTGCGCGCCACATCGCTCGCTGGGCTCCCGCCGGCGCTCGTCGTCACCGCGGGGTTCGATCCGCTGCGCGACGAGGGCGCGGCCTACGCGGCGCGGCTCACGGACGCGGGGGGGCGGGTGGACTACGTCTGCTACGGCGGGATGATCCACGGCTTCATGCCCATGGGCCGGCTCATCGACACCGGCAACCGCGCCATCTCCCACGTCGCGGCTTCGCTGCGCCAGGCGCTTCGCTGATGGCGGCCATGAATATCGGGATCTCCGTTCCGCTGCCCGCGTATCACGTCGACGTCGGATTCATGGCCAAAAAGGCCGAGGAGCTCGGCTTCGAGTCGTTCTGGTGCGCCGAGCACCCCTTCATCCCCGTGCACTCGACGAGCCGCTTTCCGGGCTCGGAGGACGGCGTCATCCCCGAGAGCTACTCGCACTTCGTCGATCCGTTCGTCGCGCTGGCGCGCGCGTCGGGCGCCACGAAGACGATCAAGCTCGGCACCGGGATCGTGCTCGTGCCCGAGCGCCACCCGCTGCTCCTGGCCAAGGAGATCTCGACGCTCGACCTCTTCAGCGGCGGGCGGTTTCTGTTCGGCATCGGGGCGGGCTGGCTCCGGGAAGAGACCCAGATCATGGGGGGCGACTTCGATCATCGCTGGACCCAGACGCGGGAGTCGATCCTGGCCATGAAAGAGCTGTGGACGAAGCCCGCGGCCGAGTTCCACGGCAAGTACTACGACTTCCCGCTCGTGAAGTCGTTCCCCAAGCCCCTGCAGAAGCCGCACCCGCCGGTGCTCCTGGGCGGCGGGGCGAAGAACATCCTGGAGCGCATCATCGCCTGGGGCGACGGCTGGTTGCCGAACCGCGTCACGCCGGAGAAGCTTCGCGAGGGCCGCGCGACGCTCGATCGGCTGGCGAAGGACGCGGGACGCGATCCGTCGAAGATCACCATCTCCGTCCACGGCCAGCCTGCCGACCGTGACCTCCTGAGACGCTTCCACGATGCGGGCGCCAACCGGGTCATCGTGCGGCCGCCCGTGGTCAAGACCGAGTCGGAGATGGGGACGGAGCTGTCACGCATGGCCGACGCGGTCTTGAAGTAGCCGCCGCTACTCGGGCAACGTGAGCCGGACGACCTCGTCGACCGACGGGGCCTTGTCCAGCCCGGCCACGGCGGCCACGAATCGGTCGTAGCGCGGCGCCGAGATCGGTAAGCCGGGCACGAAGCGCCGCAGCACCTCGGCGTCCCGCGCGAAGTCCCACATCAGCTCGCGCCCGTGGTATTCCCCGGTGACGCGCCGGCCGTCCCGCAGCGCGAACGTCAAGCGCGGCGCGAAGCACTCGCGACCGACCGCGCCGATGATCTCGACGCGCCGCTGGAGCGCGGCCACGCGCGCCGCGAGCGCCGCGCCGCTCGAGGCGCCCGCGTCGCGCGGGTCCTCGACGTTGCGTTCCAGCACGGGATAGTCGCCGGCGATCACCGTGTACGCCAGCATGTAGGCCGTGCGTCCGAAACCGCTGCCGTCGGGGGCCTGGGGGCGAGGGAATCTGGGCGACGGATAGAGCGTCTCCAGGTAATTCATCTCGAGCGTGATGTGCTCGATCTCGTCGGCGGCGAGCTTGTGTCGCGCCGCCATCTCGCTCGCCAGCCAGACGACCGGCTGATTGAAGCCCGGCGTCGGATAGATCTTGAACTTGACGTCGAGGACTTCCCAGCGCCTGCCGAGATCCGCCACGATCTCGTCGAGGTCGGCCTTGGGCGGCCCGGTGAAGGTGTAGGCCAGATCACCCTTGTTACTTCCCGTAAACGCGTAGTAGAACCCGCCGTCGCCTTCCAGCGCCGTCGGCGCCCCCTGAAAGCCCTGGGCGGCGAGGCTGGCCGCCCACATTCCGCTTCGGGCCGCCTGCGCCTCGGCGAAGTCCGCGTCGCGGGCACCGGTCCGCTGGCCCTCGATGAGGCTCCCCGCGAAGCTCGCGGCCAGGGCAATGGCATGGGTGGTCCCTTGCGCATCGAGCCCGAGCAGCCTCGCCGTCGTCGCGGCGCAGCCGAGAATCCCGTAGACCGGGCTGGCGCGAAAGCCGTGCGCCGGGGTCGACGGAATGAAATCGCGCGCGCACCGGCACTGCACCTCGTAGCCGGCGACGAGCGCGGTCAGAAGCTCGCGGCCGGTCCTTCCTGCCCCTTCGGCGGTCGCCAGACCGGCCGGGACGATGAGGACGCCGGGATGAGTGAGCATATGATACGAGTCGCACTGGTTGTTCACGGCCACCGCCACGCCGTTCGCGAAGGCAGCGCCCGCGCGCGTCACGCGCGTGCCGTTCACCCACAGCGTGGCGCCCTGGCCGGCCCCGACCCGCCGCGGGCCGAGGCTCTCGTGCTCGATCACGGCGCGCCGCGCCGCCGCCGTGCGCGCGTTGTCCGCGCCGACGAGCCCGACCGTGACTGCGTGGTTCACGAATGCCTTCGCCTTGTCGACGACGGCCGGGGGGAGCTCCTCGAACCGGAGTCGGGCGACGAACTCACCGAGCTGTACGGCGAGGGGCGTCTTTCCCATGGCTAGAGCATAATACGGCGCATGCGACCTCGTGAGGAGACGATCTCCGTCGGCGGCGTCGGCGTGCACACATGGATTGGCGGGCAAGGCGATGCCTTGCTGGTGCTCCACGGCGCCGGCGGCAACCGTGGCTGGACCCGGTGGCTGGCGCAGGTCGCCGAGCGCTTCACGGTGTGGGCGCCCACGCACCCGGGCTTCGGGCGCTCCGGCGACGCCGACTGGATGGACGGCATCGACGACCTCGCCCGGTTCCACCTCTGGTTTATCGACGCCGCCGGGCTCGGCCGACCGCATCTCGTGGGCCACTCGATCGGCGGGTGGACCGCGGCGGAGATGGCGACGATGAGCCCGGGCTCGATCGATCGGCTCGTTCTGGTGGCGCCGGTCGGCCTCAAGCCGGAGAAGGGCGAGATCCTCGACGTCTTCTACTATTCGCCCCCGCAGCTTCTCACCATGACCGTGCACGACCCGAAGACCGTCCCGGAGTGGGACGAGCTCTACGGCCGAGCGCCCACGCCGGCGGAGGTCGAGATCGCGACGCGCAACCGGGAGATGGCGGCGCGCCTGACCTGGAAGCCGTACATGCACAACCCCCGTCTGGCGCATTTTCTGCCCCGCGTGACGAATCCGACCTTGATCGTCTGGGGCCGCGAGGACCGCGTCGTGCCCGTCGAGTGCGGCGAGCAGTACCGGCGGCTCCTGCCCAACGCTGACCTCACCGTGCTCGAGCGGTGCGGCCACCTGCCCCCGGTGGAGCAGCCCGAAATCTTCGCGCGCCTGGTGCTCGACTTTCTCGGAGGACACAACCGGCGATGAAGCTCTACTACTTCAGCGAGATGCCGCACCACGAGTTCCCCGACGAGGAGGGCGACAAGTACCCCTCGCTCCGCCTCGAGTTCCCGAACCGCTTCTTCGACCGGGAGAAGGCCGCCGCGAACTACCAGCGCTACCTCACCGAGTACGAGTTCGCCGACCAGGCGGGCTTCGACGGCCTCATGATCAACGAGCATCACTCGACCCCCTCGTGCGTGAACGTCGGCGTGAACATGACTGCGGCGATTCTGGCCCGCACGACCCGGCGGGCGAAGATTTTGCTCCTCGGTAATATCCTGCCGATCGAGGACAACCCCGTGCGGATGGCCGAGCAGCTCGCCATGGCGGACCTCATCTCCGGCGGCCGGGTGTTGTCCGGATTTGTGCGCGGCGTCGGCGTGGAGACCTGGTGGTCCAACACGAACCCCGTCCACAACCGCGAGCGTTTCGAGGAGTGCCACGACCTCATCCTCAAGTGCTGGACCGAGCCAGGGCCGTTCCGCTGGGAGGGCCGCCACTACCACTTCCGTCACGTCAACCCGTGGTGCCTGCCGCTTCAGAAGCCGCATCCGCCCATCTGGATTCCTGGCACCGCCAGCCCCGAGACGGCCGTGTGGGCCGGGCGCCGCGGGTACACCTATGTGCCATTTCTGGTGCCGTCCGAGATCGCGCGCGAGTTGTTCGACTACTATCGTCAGGGCGCCGCCGAGGTCGGCCGAACCGTGACCGCCGAAAACCTCGGCTTCCTCATCTGCGCCGTCACAGCGGAGACCAAAGCGAAAGCGCTCGAGGCCGGACGGCACTTCGTCTGGCGCATGGGGCCGACGCTGCGCGCGCCGACCGAGTACTTCGCGCCGGTGGGAATGCGCTCACGAGCGGGGGCGCAGTTCGCGCTGCGCGCGCGCCCGCGGTCGCTGGCGACGCTGAGCTACCAGGAGTTGCTGGACGGCCAGTTCATCGTCGCCGGCACGCCCGACGAGGTGATCGACCGTTTCTCGCGCATCCAGCGCGAGCTGGGGGTCGGCCACCTTCTCCTCGAAGCTCAGGAGTCGCGCATGGACCACCCGACGACGATGCGCTCGATCGAGCTGATGGGCGCGAAGGTCATCCCGGCGGTGGCGGCGCTCTAGGGGCTCAGCCGCGCTTCGTCTCGAAGAACTCCTTCAGCAGCGCGCCGCACTCGGCGCCGAGCACGCCGCCCAGCGCCTCGACGCGATGGTTCAGGCGCCCGTCGTCGAGCAGCCGGTACCGCGACTCGACGGCGCCGGCCCGCGGGTCGGGCGCGCCGTACACGACCCGCGCGAGGCGCGCCTGAATGACCGCGCCGCAGCACATCGCGCACGGCTCGAGCGTCGCGTAGAGCACCGCGCCCGGCAGCCGGTAGTTCCCGACCTTCTGCGCCGCCTCGCGCAGGGCCAGCACCTCGGCGTGCGCCGTCGGGTCGACGAGCGCGATCGGTGCGTTGTGCGCCTGCCCGACGATCACATCGTCGACCACGACCACGGCCCCCACCGGCACCTCGCCGGCCCCGAGACCTACCCGCGCCTCGGCGAGCGCCACGCGCATGAACCTGTCGGCATCCATCTATAGGCTCGCCTCGCACGCGGGGGGCTCAGCCCCGGGCCGTACTGCGGCTCGCACGACCCTCATACTCTTATGGGCTCTCGGTCGCCGGGGTCTGGAGCGCCACGAGCGGAGCCACCGGCCCCGGCACCGCCTGACCGGTTCGTTGCCGTCCCTCCGTCACGTTGGCGATGATGAGGATCGCGACGAGGACCAGCACCACGACCGCGCCGCCCACGATCAGCGAGATGAACATCGGCTCCAGCGCCTCCGCGCGGGCCGGCTGTACAACCATCACCCCCAGCGCCGCCAGCAGTAGCACGCAGACACACTTTGTGAACGTCACGAGGTCCTCCCTTCCGTTGGTCCCGCGTCGGGGATTTAAGTGGTGCGCCCTAGAGGATTCGAACCTCTGGCCTTCGGATTCGTAGTCCGACGCTCTGTCCACCTGAGCTAAGGGCGCAACGGGGACTTACGATACACTACGCGGCGCCCTGGGGCGAGCGGGCTCGTTCTACAGCGCCTTCCTGCTGCGATACCAGCCGCTCCACAGCAGCGTGGGGATGGCCCGGGGCAGGCTTTTTCTCGGGCCCGTTGCCGAGCCATCGCGGCTGGTCTTGCTCAGAGCCCCAGCCAATAGAGAGCCAACAGAAAGCACTGGAGGGAGATTGCATCGAGGGGCTCTCTGAACCACGTCCAATACGTCCATCGAGCGACTCTGGCCGAGAGTTCTGGAGACGGAGCCGAGTCAGGAGAAATCTTTTGAAACGCAAGCATCTCCCGGATGAAGAACAGACCGCTCCAAACGCGCATCACGAGGTAGGAGGCGAGACCTATCAGAAGCAGGCGGCGGATTATCACGTCATTCCAGGTCAAGAAGAGCGTCGAGACTATGAAAATGGTGATGGCAGCATGCACGGGGATCCAAAACCGTTGAAGGGGTACCCCTGTACCGCGTTGGATGATCGAAAACGACGCTGGCGGCGACGCACTCCATATCGGGGTGAGCACGATGTGCTCGTACAGGCCCCCTCCAAAAGCGGTGGCCATGGAGAAGCAGAGCAGAATCAGCGACCATAGTGCTAGGTGCGTCTCCATTGATGCCCCCTTCGGCGTTGCCCCCCTCAGTGGCTCGTGGTGTCGCTTGAGAGTCCCTCAGAACAAACGCCCTCCCACGACTACTGAAGCCGATCTACGTCCCTGTGCGGAGTTATTCCGAGAAGCTCCCAGCCGTAGACGGCTCCGGAGCGGTGGATCGGGTGACAGAGCCCATCGAAGCTCGCCGCCTGACACTCACTGAGATGCGTCCGCGTCCGGGCGAGCGTCTGGAAGGCGTCAATCACAAGACTCAGGGGCCATCCTGCGGCCTCATACCCGTAGATGAGAATCGCTTTCCGCCCAGTGAAGCCGGAGTTCGAGAGCCTCTCGCAGTCGATCACGGCGCTCCGATGCTGGGCATAGGGCGACAGGACATTCATGAGGATCTTATCGTTCAGCTTCCCGTTGTCCCCCAACAGCCGCCACATCTTGACCTCGATGAACCAGTGCTCGCCGCCAGCCTGGACGGCGAGATCGCACTTCTGGCGACGCTCCATGGGATACGGGACGGCGATTTCGACCCGGGAATACCTGGTGGGTCTGGCTGCACGCATCTCATCCAGTACCAACCGCACCGTCTGCGCCTCGGTGTGGGGGCCAATGCCGGGCTGAAAGATTTGCTCGGACCGCTGGTTGACGGCTTGCGGTTGTTTGGCGTCAGCTGCTTTCAGCCCGTCAGCGAAGTTAGCAACGAAGGCAGTAAGGAAACTGGGTGGCGCGGCCACGCCACGAACCTATGACGGCCGATCGGTTGGCGTCAAGCAGCCTGAAGCCAGCCTTCAACCCACGCTTCTATTTCCGGGCCTCCCGCTGGTGAGCCGCGCCCTGAAACGGGCTGGCCCACGCTCGTAGCTGCTGACGGGCCAGGGCGATGTCCTGGCCCGGGATGAGCACGCGACACTCGACCGCCTTGAGCATTCGCTCGGCGCGGTCTTCTGGCACGGCGTAGGTCGCCGTGGTCCTGTTCTTGGCTAACTCAAGCCGCGTCAGCGGGAGTGTCCATCGTTTTCCGTCACACGTGACATCGACGGTTGGGTAGGCGGAACTCCCGTGGCCCACCAGGTGGACTTGCCGCTGCGTGGTCTTGGAATTGCCGCTCAGAACGACTCGGGGACGTCCCGAGATCCCCTGCTGACTGACGACCTGCTGAGTCGAGTTTGCCGCGAACGTATGGAAGGGAGCAACCTGCGCGACGATGAGGACGAGAAGGACGACCATACCTCTCATTGCAGACTCCCAGAGGCGTGCCGATAGACAAACTATCGTTCCAATCAGTGTAGCCGGGACCTCAGTTAGAAACTAATTTTTGGAGGGCGACCACAGAGGGGGACCCGACATATCAGATGAGTTCGTCGGTATCGACCACAGACCAACCGAGCTTCCTCAAGGAGGGCTCGCGACGATGGCGTCGCTCCGCTCGCCGCCTCTCTACTCCAGCAAACGCGTCATGGGGCTCCCGACGCTCCCCTCC
>JAHFDK010000463.1 GCA_023249095.1 Candidatus Rokuibacteriota bacterium
GTGGGGTTCCATCGACTCGGCGTCGGCCGGGGGGGGCCTGACCGCCGCAACGCTCGATCGTCACTGCCGGACGAGCGGTGAGCTCGCCAGCTTCAAGCGGCCGAGGCGCTTCGTGTTCGTGCGCGAGATCCCGAACACGGCCTCGGGCAAGATCCTGCGTCGCCTGCGGCGCGGCGGCCAATTCACGGAGGTGCGGCCATGAGCGAATTTCTCCGAGTCGAGCGCGCCGGCGCCGTGGCGACGATCTGGATCGACCGCCAGCCGAAGATGAACACGATGACCGTCGCAATGCGCAACGAGTTCCCGGGGCTCTTCGCGGGGCTCGAGGCCGACGAGGGCGTGCGCGTGGTCATGATCCGCGGCGCCGGGGGCAAGGCGTTCAGCGCCGGCGGCGACGTGTCCGAATTTCTCACGCTGGCGCCCGCCGATCTCGAGCTGTGGGGCGACACCCTCACGGCCGCGGAGCGGTGCCGGAAGCCGGTGATCGCGGCCATCGACGGGTATACGATGGGGGCCGGTCTCGAGCTGGCCGTCGCGTGCGACTTCCGCGTGGCCACGCTCCGGTCCGAGTTCGCCTTCCCGGAAGTGAGGCTGGGGATGATCCCCGGGAGCGGCGGCACGCAGCGGGCCTTGCGGCTCATGGGCATGACGCGGGGAAAGCTCTTCATGATGACCGGCCAGCGGATCTCCGCCGAGCGCGCCGAGGCGTGGGGGCTGATCACCATGGCGGTGCCGAACGACAAACTCGACGAGGCCGTGGCCGCGCTGGCCGGCGAGCTGGCCGACCGTGCGCCGCTGGCGCTCCGCACGCTGAAGATGGTGTTGAACCGCGGCGCCGAGGCGCCGCTCGAGACGGCGCTCGAGCTCGAGCGCAAAGCGTACGCGTGGCTCCGTTCCACGCACGACTACGCGGAGGGCGTGACGGCCTTCCTCGAAAAGCGGCCGCCGAAGTACACAGGGAGGTAGCCCGTGGCACAACCTTTCTCAGGCTCGCCTCAGACGGCGGGGCCCCAGCCCCGCGAAATCCAAAGGTCCGCAAAACCGTCGTTCGGCCTCATCCTCGCGAATCGCGCCGTCGTGCTCGGCGCCGTCAAGGTATCCGATCTCGTCGACCTCACGGTGCAGGCGGAGCGCTCCGGCCTCTTCGACGCGGTGTGGGCCGGCGACAGCCTCCTCGCCAAGCCGCGTCTCGAGTCGGTGACGTTACTCTCCGCGCTGACGGGGGTCACCACCAAGCTGCGTCTTGGCGTCGGATGCATGGCGACGTTCGTCCATCGCCATCCCGTCATGCTCGCCCACCAGTGGGCGAGCCTCGACGTGCTCTCGGGCGGCCGGACGTGGCTCGCGGTCTGCCTCGGCGGGCCCAGCGAGGCGAACGCGGCCCAGGCCGCGGAGCACGACGTGATGGGCATCCCCTCTGCCCAGCGGGTCGGGCGTCTGGAGGAAGGGATCGTGGTGCTGCGGAAACTGTTCGGCGGCAAGAACGTCTCGCACCAGGGGCGGTTCTACACCTTCGATGGTGTGACGCTCGAGCCACGGCCCGTGCAGCAGCCGTGTCCCATCTGGATCGCGTCTAACCCGACGGGTCTCACGTGGAAAGGCGGCGCCTCCGCCTCCGCGGCGGTGGTCGAGCGGTCGTTCCGCCGCATCGCGCGCCACGCCGACGGCTGGATGACGAACAAGCTCTCGCCTGACGAGTTTCGACAGCAGTGGAGCCGCATCGCGGCGATGGCGCGCGAGGAGGGCCGCGACCCGGCGAAGCTCGGCAGCGCGCTCTACCACAACATCAACATCAACGAGGACCGGCAGACGGGGCTCGAGGAGACGAAGGCGTTCCTGGACACCTACTACACGGTGAAGTTCTCGCGCGAGTTCGTCGAGCAGTGGACCATCGCGGGCGGGCCCAAGCAGTGCGCCGAGGAGTTGCGCGCGTACTTCGCCGCCGGCGTGGGTCACATGGCGCTGCGCCTCGCCTCCTGGGACCAGCAGGGGCAGTTCAAGCGCTTCCTCGGCGAAGTGGCGCCGGCGCTCGAGAAGGAGGCGTGATGGTCGTGCGATCCGTCCTGGTTCGCTCATGAGCTTCATGGACCTGCGGCAGTGGATGACGCGGCTCGAGAAGGAGGGCGAGCTGCGGCGAGTCACGGCCGAGGTGGACTGGGACCGCGAGCTGGGCGCGATCGCGCGCCGCGTGCTCGAGAAGAAGGGGCCCGCACTCCTCTTCGAGAACATCAAGGGCTACAAGACAGGACGCTGCACCAAGCTTCTCGTGAGCGGCCTCGGCAGTGTCGGCCGCTTGTCGCTGGCCCTCGGGTTCCCCACGGACACGTCCAACCGCGAGATGGTCCAGCACGTCATGAAGACGAACCGCCAGACGATCGCCCCGCGGGTCGTCGCGACCGGGCCGGTCAAGGACGTGGTCATCTCCGGCAAGGACATCGACCAGACGGAGTTTCCGGTCCCGAAGTGGCACTATCTCGAGGGCGGGCGGTACATCCACACGTTCTCGGGCATCGTCACGCGCGACCCGGAGACGCGCGTGATGAACGTCGGCATCTACCGCGGGATGATCGGCAAGAAGAACACGGCCCCGTTCCTCCTCATCAAGGGCGGCCAGCACTGGGGCCAGCACTTCCTGAAGTACGCCGCGCGCGGCGAGCCGATGCCGGTCGCGTGCGTGATCGGCTGGGACCCGATCATGCCGTTCCTGGCGGGCTCGCCGATCCCGACCGGCGTCTGCGAGTGGGACGTGATGGGCGCCTACCGCGGGGAGCCCGCCGAGCTGGTGCGCTGCGAGACCGTCGACCTCGAGGTGCCGGCAAGCGCCGAGATCGTGATCGAGGGCTTCATCAGCGATGACCCCAAGACGTACGAGACCGAGGGGCCGTTCGGGGAGTTCACTGGCTACGTCTCGGACATCCCGACGCCGCGGCCCGCGATGCAGATTACCTGCATCACGCACCGGCGCGACCCGATCCTGCGCGGCTGCCTCGAGGGCACGCTGCCCGGCTCGTACAGCGAGAACAGCGTGATGTCGTCAGTCCAGCGCGCCGCGATCGCGTGGAACATCCTCACGGTGGCCGGCATTCCCGGGGTGCGCGACGTCTTCGTCCCGCCGATCACGAACGGCGTGAACATCGTCGTCCAGATCAAGAAGGCGTACCAGGGCCAGCCCAAGCAGATCGCCGCCGCGCTCTGGGGCTCGAGCGCCGCCCAGTTCCGCTACAAGAACGTCATTGTCGTCGAGGAGGATATCGATCCGTCCTCGTACGAGCAGGTGGACTGGGCGTTCGCCCATCGGGTGAACGCCGGGCAGGACGGCCTCGTGGTCTTCCCCGGGATCTTCGGCTCGCCGATCGATCCGAGCACGCCCCTCGAGGACCGCGACG
>JAHFDK010000464.1 GCA_023249095.1 Candidatus Rokuibacteriota bacterium
TGGGCGTGGCGGGCTGGGTGTCGCCGAGCACGCCGGTCGGCGCCTCGGGCGCCGGGTGGAAAGAGGTCAGCGGCTGGTTCGCGCTGGGCTTCTCGATCACCTGGGACGGGCCGGTGCCCGCGCGTTCTGCTCCGTCCCCCTGACTCGATGACTGCACCCGGTCGGCCCAGCGCCCGCCCGAAGGCGCCCCGCTGATGCCGTGGCTCCGCGGCAACCTCCACGCCCACACGACCTTCTCGGACGGGGTCAAGGACCCGGCCCATCTCATCGCCGAGTACGAGGCGCTCGGCTATGACTTCCTCGCCATCACCGACCACGAGAACTGGATCGACGATAGCTACTGGCGCGCGCTGCCCAAGCTCTCTTCCAGGCTCCTCTTGTTCCATGGCGTAGAGCTGAACTGGCCGCGGTTCGATCAGCACATCGGCAGGGTCGTCGGTGACCGCGAGACGCTCCACGTCCTGAATCATCCGGCCCGCTACCAGCTCACCGTCGCCCAGACGCTCGAGCGCATCCGGCGCATCGGGGCCGGCGGTATCGCCCTCGACGCGATCGAGGTGACGGACACGGGGCAGCGCCGGTCGCTCTACGAGTCCCCGGAAATCCCGCTCGCGAAGATCGCGACCGATGACGCGCACGGGCCCATCCACTTCGGGCGGGCGTGGGTCGAGGTCGACGCCCCGCGGAGCCGTGACGCGATCATCCGCGCGATCTGCGCCGGCGAGTTCCGGCTGGGCTTCGCCGCCGACTGAGCCTCTCGGGCCGCGCCCGGCTGAGCTTCGGCGTCAAGGGAGCCTGGAATGCCAACAGTGAGGATCGGCCACAGCCCCGATGCGGACGACGCGTTCATGTTCTACGCGCTCACGGCCGGGAAGGTGAAGATCCCCGGGGTCACTATCGAACACGTGCTCGAAGACATCGAGTCACTGAACCGCCGCGCGCGCACCGCGGAGCTCGAGGTGACCGCAGTGTCTTTCGCGACCTATCTGCTCATCGCCGACCAGTACCGGATGATGGACCCGGGCGCGTCGATGGGATTGGGTTACGGGCCGATCCTCGTGGCGCGCGCGCCGATCCCGCGGGCCGAGCTCGAGAGCCGGGTCGTCGCGAGCCCGGGCAGGCACACAACCTCCGCGCTGCTCCTGAGGCTCTACGTGGGCGACCCGCCATTGATCGAGGTCGCGTTCGACAAGATTCCCCAGGCCGTGCTCGACGGTCAGGCCGATCTGGGGCTGCTCATCCATGAAGGCCAGATCACCCATCAGAAGATGGGCCTGGTGCAGGTGCTCGACCTCGGCGAGGCTTGGCAGCGTGACACGGGTCTGCCGCTGCCCCTGGGGGTCAACGTGATGCGCCGGGACCTCGGCGAAGACCTCCACCGGGCTCTCTCGCAGGGCCTCCGCGACTCGATCGCCTGGGCCCACGCCCACGTCGACGAGGCGCTCGAGTACGCGATGCGGTACGGGCGCGGGATCGACAAGGAGACGTGCCGGCGGTTCGTCCTCATGTACGTCAACGACTACACCCTGGCGCTCGGCCAGAACGGGCGCGCCGCGATCGAGCGTCTGTTCGAGATGACTCAGGCCAAGGGCCTCATCTCCGCGATCCCCCCGCTCGACCCGATCTAGATGTTAAGCCGTGCGCTGGCTAGACGGGGTTGGCGACCGCCTCTTCGAGGCTCTTGGCTGGCCGGTGCATGCTGTGCGGACGAGCTGACTGATTCCAGCCAATCTGCTCCATCTCGCAGGTGAGTTCGATCATGTAGCCGTCGGGATCGTGAAACTCCAGGCTCACGTTGCAGCCGGCCCCGCGGCGTCCCTCGAACACGAACTCGATCCCTCGCTGAGTGAGGAACTCGCGCGCCTTGACCAGATCATCCACGCTGCTCACTTCGAGCGCCATGTGGTGGAACGTCAAGTACTTGTCCTTGGGCGCGAGGGTTGCGTCTTTGGGACCCGGAACGAGCCCGAACGTATGGTGATCCGTGCCATTGCGGAGGAAGACCATGCCGAGCTGATTGCGGTCGGACTCCTTGAACCCCAGGATGTCAGTGTAGAACTTGACGGACCGCTCGATGTCCGAGACGTGGAGCAGAACGTGGCTGACCTTGCGCGTGCGAATGGGTGTGGCCATGATGTCTCCTAGTAGCGCTTCAGGATCTCGTATTCAGTGGTGCGTTGGGCCGGGGTGAAGCCGGCCTCGCGGATTAGCGTCACGATCTCCTCGACGCCGATCGTGTTCACGAAATCCGCGGCCTTGTGCACGTTCTCCTCGAGGAGCGTACCGCCCCAGTCGTCGGCGCCAAAATGGAGCGCGATCTGGCCGGTGCGCTTGCCCTCCGAGAACCACGACGCCTGGACGTGGGGGAAGTTGTCGAGGTAGAGGCGCGAGACGGCGAGCATGCGGAGGTACATGTTCGGGCCCTTCGGATGCTTGATCCACTTCTCGAGCAGGGTGTTGCCGGGCTTGAAGGACCACGGCACGAACGCGGTGAAGCCGCCGAACGCGTCCTGGAGCTCGCGGATCGCGTCGAGGTGGTCGAGCAGATCGTCGGTCTCCTCGACGTGGCCGTACATCATCGTCGCCGTCGACTTGAATCCGCGCCGATGGGCCTCGCGATGGACCTCGAGCCAGGTGTCGGGTCCACCCTTCTTCGGCTCGATGCGCCGGCGGACTCGCGCCGAGAGGACCTCGGCGCCCCCGCCCGGCAGCGTCCGCTGCCCCGCGTCCCAGAGCCGGTCGAGCACGTCGACGACGGTGAGGCGGCTGACCTCGGCGACGGTCCGGATCTCGGAGGCGGTGAAGAAGTGCGGCGTCACCTGCGGGAAGCGCCGGCGAGTCTCGCTCACGAGGGTCGTGTAGTAGTCGAGCGGCAGCGCCGGGTTGTGGCCGCCCTGGAGCAGCACCGTCGTCGCGCCCCTGGACGCGGCGAGCTCGATCTTGGCCAGCACCTCTTCGACCGTCAGCGTGTACGCCTCCGGGTCGCCGGGCTTCCGGTAGAAGGCGCAGAACTGGCAGTCGGTGATGCAGACGTTGGTGTAGTTCGGGTTCGAGTCGATGACGAACGTGACGACCTTGTCGGGGATGCGCGCGAACCTGGCCTCGGCGGCCAATCCGCCCACCTCGAGCAGCGGCGCGCCAGCGAGGAGCCAGCGGCCTTCCGCGCGGTCGAGCCGCGTGCCGTTGAGGACCTTCTCGCGGATGGATTCGATCACCGAAGAGCTGCCATCGTCAGGCCGCGACGCCCTCGCCCTCCCAGACTCGCACCACATTGTAGAGCGCGTCCCGTTCGACTGGGATCTTGCCGGCGTCACGGATCATGCGCAAGAGCTGCTCGCGCGCGAGCCCCGCCGGGGTCTCGGCGCCCGCCATGTGCTGCACC
>JAHFDK010000215.1 GCA_023249095.1 Candidatus Rokuibacteriota bacterium
GGTCCTGGCGGTCTGGGGAATCTACTATCTCTTCAGATACTGGGGCGGGCTCGGGCCCGGCCTGGGCACCGGTCAGTAGGAGCGCCCAATGCGGGCCGAGCGCATCCTGATTCCGCTGGCGCTGCTGAACCTGGTCGCCCTGATCCTGGGCGTCGTCTATAACATCGTCGCCGACTTTCTGGGTCTGCCGTAGCGTGAGCGCCATCGAGCGCGTCGCGTTCGGGGCGTTCCTCGTGGGCACCGTGGCCTTCTTCATCTGGGTGGCGATGCTCGGCTGGAGCGTGCGACCCGAGGTCGCCGGGCCTCTTCTGATTGCGGCGTGCGCGTACGCGGTGGGCTGGTGGCGCCTGCGCCGTCGCGGAGGGTCAGTCCCGGGCTGGCGCGTCGCGGCCTCCGGAGGCGGCCTCCTGAGCGTGTTCGTCGCGCTCTCGCCGGCCCTCGATCAGATGGCGCACGCGAGCTTCGCGGCGCACATGGTTCAGCATCTTCTACTGATCGCCGGCGCCGCTCCGCTCTTGCTGCTCGCCGATCCCTTCGCAGCGCTCTTCTGGGCGCTCCCGGCGCCGGTGCGCGTGGGCGCCGGCCGGCTGCTCCGGCCGGGGACGCCACTGCGCCGGCTCTGGCGGGGACTCACCGTGATGTCGGTGGCGTGGCTCGCGCACGTCGGCGCGATCTGGTTCTGGCATCTGCCAATCGCCTACGACGCCGCCGTCGCCGACCGCGTCGTCCACGATCTCGAGCACCTCGTCTTCTTCGTAACTGCCGTCCTCTTCTGGTGGCCGATCGTCCAGCCGGCGCCGCGACTGCGCGCACGAGTCAGCCACAGTGGCCGCGTCGTCTACCTGGTCCTCGCCGCCATGCAAGGCGCGCTCCTCGGCCTGCTCCTCGCCATGAGCCCCCAGACCTGGTACCGCTCTTACCCAAACGCCGAGGACCAATCGCTCGGCGGACTCGTCATGTGGGGAATCGGCGGTGCCGTGGACATGCTGGCCGTGCTGATCCTGATCGGGCGCTATCTCGTCTCGCAGGAGCGAGCCGCACCCGACCCGAGTCACGAAGGCGCGGGCGCGCGCGTCTCTCGCCCCTGAGGGGCGCGACTTCGCCCTCGCTCAGGCCGTCCTTCTCGACCCCGGCTGGTCCCGGTAAACCCCCGCGCGATGCGTATCCGGCAGGAAGGCGTACACGGTGTTGCGGACCGCGTCGAAGCCGATCGTGTGCGCGCCACGCTCCGTCGGGACGCTTTCCAGAAGGCGCATCGTCTCGGTATCGAACACGTCGATGACACCGGGCTCGCCGATCGCGACATAGAGATGCCGGAACGCAGGGCTGAAGAAGACGACATCCGGCACGCCACTGATCGCATGCGCGCTTCGAACGGCGCCGGATCGCGCATCGACCACGAGCAGCGTCTTGCCGTCGCAGGCGCAGAAGAGACGCCGCGTCGTCGAATCGAAACCCAGCCCATGGGGGCCCACCGCCGGCATCGGAAACGCGTCCACGACCCGCGTAGGATCGGCGCTGTCGACGACGACGATCTGCGGCGGATCAGCGACGTTGACGTAGAATCGTCCGCTCTCGGCATCGAAGACGGTCCACCGCGTCCGACCCGGAACCGGGATGTTGGCGATCACCGCCCGGGTGCTGACGTCCACAAGCGAGACGGTGAAAGACCCTTGCCGCGACGGATCGCCGACGTTCGCCGCAAGCAGCAGTCGATGATCGGCACCGTAGGCGAGACCGTTCGGCCCGATGCCGACCTTCACTTTGGCCACGGTCTCCTCCCGAGACGGCGAGAAGATGCCGACGGTGTTCTCCCCGCGATTGGAGGTGAACACCAGGTCGTGCGCTTCGTCGACCAGCGCTCCGGCGACGCGCGTCAGGTGTGGGATGGAGCGGAGGTACGTGTTGGTCGTGCAGTCGATCACGTCGACGGCGTCGTTCGCGGTGTGTGCCACATAGAGCAGTCCTCTCCCGCCATGGACGGCCGCGTGGTCGAACCCACCCGGCTTCGCGTGCGGGGGAAGATCAACGTAGCCGACGTGTTCCAGCGCCATGCGCTGCCCGTCAGGCCCTCGCGCGACAGTATGCGTAGAGAGCGTCGTACGCCGGAAACTGCCGGGCCATGTTGTCGTGGTCGTCCTTGGCAATGGCCTGGAAGCCGGTGGCCAGCGCGTACAGGCCCGCGGACTCCGGCGTCAGCTGACGCGCGTCGGTGTCCGCTCCGCGCACGATGAGGGCGAGCGCGCGGAGCGCCGGATCCTCGAGCTTGTGTTTCTCCAGGAACGCATCGAAAGAGCAGCGGTCAGCGACGTGTCCGAGCTCCACCCCCGGAACGTCGTACGGGATGGCCCCTTCACGCTCGGCGACCGCCATGACCTGGTCGGCCGGCACGAAGAGAAACGTCGGGCTCTTGTCGATGAACCGCGTGATCAGCCACGGACAGGCGATGCGGTCGACGCGCGCCTTTTCACGGGTGACCCATTTCATCAGCAGTCTCCTTCCCTACTTCGCCTTGACGCTGTTGGTCTGGTCGAGTGCGGCCCTCAATCCCTGGGCGAGCTTTGCCGGGTCGTCGTTGGCCCAGAAGTGCATATAGAAGAGCCGCGGCGTGTCCATGAGCCCGTGGTTATGGAGTGCGGTCACATCGATGCCGTGCTGCCGCAGCGTCTTGGCCACGGCGTTCACTTCCTTGTCGATGAGCACGAAGTCGCCCGTGATCGCCGCCTTGCCATCGGCGGTCGGCTGGAAGTTCATCACCGTCACCACGCCCATGGCAGGCAACAACGGCCGCCCCATCCCGGTGATCGCTTCCGCACGGGCGACGGTGATTTGGAACACGCCGCCCCCGATGTCCCTCCCCTGACGCCCGAGGGCCTGTTCGATCTGCTTGGTGTCGAGCGCAGGACCACCAGAGACAGCGGCCACCGCCCCGCTGGCGCCCAGCGGCGTTCCGCTGGCGGATAAGGCCTGGCGCAGCGCTTTCGCCAGCTGGACCGCGTCGCCGTGCCCCTCGTAGTGCATGTACATGACGTGCGGCGACATCTCGTTGAGGTGGTTGTGCACGGCGGTGACCTCGAGCCCACCGCTGAAGAGGCCGGACATCACCGCGGGCACTTCCTGGTCGAGCAGGACGAGGTCGCCCATGACCATCGCACGGTCGCCCATCTGCTTGAAGGCCGCGTAGGACCCGAGTGCAAACCCGGCCTTGACCGGAACACCTTTCACGGTGACCGCGAGATCAGTTCGCGGCATCCCCACGCGGAAGACGTCCCCGGGCTGTATCTGGCCCGGCTTGCCAAGCGCCTGTTCGACGGCCTTCCAGTCGGGGTCGGCTGCGCGTGCCACGACTGGCACGGCAACCATCACGATGAGACCGAAAAGGACGAGCGCGCTCTTCATTGGCCGCCCCCTTTCGAGCCACGAATCCCAAGATCGTCAAACGCGGTAACCGAATCGGCTTTGGTCCACAGCCCTACACGCCCGGACTTGAACCGTGGGTCGCGATGGTCCAGGTACAGCTTGCCGTCGAGCCACGCTTGCATGTGGTCTCCCACGGCCACGAGGCGAACGGTGTGCCACTGGCCGAGCGCAGGAGCTTTCACAGTGGCCGTCGCGAGCTGCCGACGGCCTCGGTCGTAGGAGTAGAGCCGGAAGTTGTCCTCGAGCGCGTTCGCGCGGACGACGTAGTACTTACCGTCGGTGAACCGGAACACGATACCACCCGATGCGTCCTCCCGGCCGGCGACCGGCTTGAATTTCATCGAGACTTCGACGTCGCTGTACGGTCCGCCCGGTGCCACGATGACGTTGAACTGGTTCTTCGTCGCTCGCTGCACCAGCACCTTCTTGCCGCTGGGCGCACCCGCCATCTCCTCCACGGCCCATTGACCGTCGAGCGTCGTCCAGCCCTCGATCCCCTGGGTCTCGAAGTCGAACGTTTCTTCCGGAAGGTTGTCTGGCACCTTGATCTCCGTTACGCCCGCGAGGGCGGGCGCGCCACGCGTCATGCCATACGCGCCGACCGCTGCCAGCGCTGCCCTGAACAGGCCACGTCGTGACATCGTCAGACTCTGCATCCCCGTGTTCCCCGTTTGCGATGCGCGTTGAGCTGCTACGTCTTCTGCTTCAAGACCGAATGGAGACCGTCGAAGATCGCCATCCCGCGCTCGAGCAATTCGTGATCGTCCGGCGTGGCCTGGGCGAGCGCGCGGACGGCCAGGTCAATGCCTATCGCTTCGTTGCGTGTGAACTTGCCGTCGTGGAGGTCGGCTTCATGGACGATCTCCGCCATAATCTTCACCCGCCGGTCCTTGAGTCCGAAGCGCTTGACCAGCGTCTCGAACGTGCAGTCCTCGCCGTGATGCCCGAAATCCGCGCCGAGCACGTCGAAGGGGATGCCCTTCCGGGCGGCATCGGCCGCGTCGGCGAAGGCAAACTTCGCGTCCCGATCGCAGAAGCGCTTGATGAGCCAGGCCGACGCGATGCGGTCGATGTGCGGCCGGGGGCGCGTCACCCAGGTGCTGCCCCCCGCGGGCAGAGACGTGCGATGGCGCCCACCGGTTGCGCGCGGTCGCGTCTCGGCAGCGCGGAGCCGCTTGGCCGTTGTCTCCCAGAGAGCGTGGGCCCGCCGGCCGGCCGGTGCCTCGAGGTAATCGATGGACTGTACGCGGTCCAACTCGCGCTTGAACCCATCGAGCTTGGCGCGGAGCGCAGCGATCGAGCCGCGCTGGCTCGTCCGGTAGCGATCGAGCTGCGAGAGGATCTCTCGGCAACCCTGCACCACCGCCTGGTACTCGGGGCTTCGGGCTTTGTGGAACAGCGCCGCGATCTCCTCGTCCGTCATCGTGTCGACGCGGTCAACCCGAAGCAGCGTCACCTCGCCGCGAAACGACTGGATCTCCTGGACAAGCCACTGAAACAGCTCTGTCGTCTCCGGAGTCTCGGGCAGGATCCAGCTGGCGCCGCGCAGCCTGACGGCTCCCATGCGCTGGAGCTTTCGCCAGACCCCGACGCGGTGCCGGGTCGGCTTGGGCGGCAGGGTCGTGAGGAGCGTCAACCAACGCATGGGCTTGCACTGAGAGTAACGAGTGATACACTCGCTGTCAACCGTTACCCCTGGAGGTTGGTGATGCCTTCGTCTCCACCAGCGATGACAACGCGCGCGAGTCTTACCGACCTGGTGGGGTACTTCCTCTATCTCGGCACCCTCGGGTTCGGCGGCCCCGTCGCACTGGCCGGCTTCATGCACCGCGACCTCGTCGAAAAGCGGCGCTGGATCGACGAGGAGGAGTACGGACTCGCCCTGGCCCTCGCCCAGATCATGCCCGGGCCCCTCGCGGCCCAGCTCGCAATCGCGCTCGGGTACTTCCAGCGCGGCATCCTCGGCGCGACCGCGGTAGGCTTGGCCTTTGTGGTGCCGTCGTTCCTGATGGTGGTGGCGATCTCGATCGCCTACGTGCGCTACGGCGGCCTGTGGTGGATGCAGGCCCTGTTCTACGGGATCGGGGCCGCGGTGATCGCCATCATCGCCATCGCGGCCTACAAGCTCGCGCGCTCGACGAACAAGCGCGACCCGCTGCTCTGGGCGATCTTCGGCGTGCTGGCCCTGGTCACCGTCTGGGCGCAGGCTGAGCTGGCGGAGTTCTTCGTCCTGGCCGGATTCGTCGCGCTCTTCGCTCGCGCGCGGCCGAGCCGACGCCAGGCTGTCACCTACGGGCTGGGCGGCCTGCTGGTCCTCGCGATCATCTGGTTGACCGAGCGCTGGTTCGTGAACCTGACGCTCGGAGGGGAGCACGTGCTGCTCCAGATCCTCGTGTTCTTCGCCAAGGCCGGCGCCTTCGTCTTCGGCAGTGGGCTGGCGATCGTGCCATTCCTCCAGCAGGGCGTCGTCCAGCAGTTCGGCTGGCTGAACCAGCACCAGTTCCTCGATGCCGTCGCCGTCGCGATGATCACCCCCGGGCCGGTCGTCATCACGGTCGTCTTCATCGGATATCTCGTCGCCGGCATTCTGGGGGCGACGATGGCGGCGATCGGCATCTTCCTGCCCGTCTACCTCTTCACGATCATTCCAGCGCCGTGGTTCAAGCGCAACCGTGACAACGCCCAGCTGAAGGCGTTCGTTCAGGGCGCGACGGCGGCCGCGACCGGCGCGCTCAGCGGAGCCGTGATCGTCCTTGCCTATCGCGCGATCTACGACCTGCCGACGGCCGCCGTGGCCCTGGCGAGCCTGGCCGTACTCTGGCGGTTCAAGGTCCCCGAGCCGATCCTGGTCACCGCAGCGGGAGCGATTGGCTTGATCGTCTGGCCACTCGTCAAAGGAGGCTGATCGTGAAAGTGGAGCACTGGAGCGACATCGCTTCGCAGTTCCTCAAGATCGGCGCCACGGCCTACGGTGGTCCCGCCATCATGGGCATCATGCAGGCGGAGCTCCAGGAAAAACGCCAGTGGGTCTCGAAAGAGCGGTTCGTCGAAGGGCTCTCGCTCGTCAACATGCTGCCGGGCGCGACCGCGGCGCAGCTCAGCATCTTTCTCGGATACGCGCGGGGCGGATGGTGGGGCGGGCTGCTCGGTGGGCTGTGCTTCGTGTTGCCGGGGTTCTTCGTCTTGCTGGTCTTGACGATGGGCTACGCCGCACTGGGTGTCACGCCCATTCTCCGGGGCGCGCTCTACGGGCTGGGACCGGTGGTCGTGGGCATTTATCTCATCGCCGTCTATCGCCTGGGCAAGGCCGCCATGAGCACTCGCTCTCAAGCCTTGATCGCTATCGCTGCCGCGGTGGCCGCTCTCGCCAGTCCCCTCGGCGTCGCCGGGATCCTGCTTCTCGCCGGTGGTGTTGGGATCTGGCTCTTTCACTCGAGGAAGCTCGGCGTGCCGGTCCTCGTGTCGCTCGCGGCGTGTCTTGCCGTCGTGCATATCGTCGCGCGATCGACGTCCGTTCCCGGCGTGGTTGCCGCTCCCGGAGACCCGCCCGCCGCCAGCCTCCTGCAGGTAGGCGCCTTCCTCCTCAAGGTCGGAGCGCTGACGTTCGGCGGCGGCCTGACGATGATCGCGTTCATCCAGGAGCAGGTGGTCGGCCAGTTCCACTGGCTCACACCGCAAGAGTTCATCGACGGGCTGGCCCTCGGCCAGTTCACTCCGGGACCGATCCTGATGGTCGCGGCGTACGTGGGGTACAAGGTAGCGGGGGTCGCCGGGGCCGTGGTCGGGGGCGCCGCCGCGTTCCTGCCGTCGTTCGTCATGATGTTGGCGATTCTCCCGGCGTTCGATCGGGTCAGGAAGTTGGTGTGGACGAGAGCGGCGCTGAGGGGTGTCGCGCCGGCCGTGATCGGGGTACTCGCCGTCTCACTCGTGCGGCTCGCGCCCTACGCGCTGCCCGACGTTGTTGCCATCGCCACGCTGATGGCGACGGTGCTCGTCCTGACGGTCTGGCGGGTGGCAACGATCAAAGTCATGCTCTTGGGTGCTCTCTTCGGGATCGCTCGAAGCCGGCTCTTCTCGCTTCCAGGGGCGAAGGCAGTGCTATCCACCGTCACGCGCGCGTGAGCGGTGGCGGGAGGAAATCATGGTCATCCAACAAGGAAAGGTCCTCTTCGTCTGTTTGCACGGCTCGGCCAAGAGCCTCATCGCCGCCGAGTACTTCAACCGCCTCGCGGCCGCGCGTGGGCTCGGCGCGAGGGCGACGTCCGCTGGAACCGAGCCCGATGACGTGATCCCGCCACGTGTCGCCGAGGGGCTACGGGACGACGGGATCGACGTCGGGGGTCGCCGACCCCGACGTCCCACGCCGGCCGATGTCGAGGGCACGGCGGTCGTCGTCACCTTCGGCTGTGACCTCGGCGAACTCGCGTCGCGCGCGTCCCGGATCGAACGCTGGGACGACGTGCCCGCGGTCAGCGAGGACTTCAAGCGTGCCCGCGACGTGATCGTCGCGCGCGTTGTCGGGCTCCTCGAGGACCCTACCTTGGTGCCATAGGACTGCCTCACGTTGGGCTTTCTCTGGGAGATGCGGCGGTATTTTCGGCAGGTGGCGGGCCAGCTCGTGCTGGGATCCGTCGCTGGCATCGTCATGAATACCGCCGTCGTCCTGCCGGCGATCCTGCTCGGCCGCGCGATTGACCGAACGCTGGCCCTGGCACGAGGCGAAGCCACGGCCGCAGACGTCGGCTGGGCCGCGCTGGCATTCGTCGGCGGCACGTTGCTGACCGAGGTGCCTCGCATCGGGAAACGCTGGTGGCTGATGACGGCCAACGCGCGGATCCGCGCGAACGTACGAGCCGACGCCTTCCGCGGTGTTCTCGCCTGGCCAATGGCCGATCTGCAACGGACCTCGATCGGCGATCTCATGGCCAGGATTGTCGGAGACGTTGAGGTGCTTGGCGTTGGCGTCCGCGAGTTCACCATCGAGATATGGGACACCGTGCTCTTCTCCCTCTCCTTCGTCGTCGCCATGCTGGTGTTCGACCCGGGCCTCACGGTGTTGGCGCTGCTGCCGGCACCGTTGGCCATGATCCTCGCGCATGCGACTGGCCGGTGGGTAGCCGGGCGCACCACGAGCTCTCGCGAGGCGAACGCGGACCTGACCTCGGCGATTCAGGAACATCTGTCGGGGATCAGGGTGTTGCGCCTCTTCGGCCGGGCCGGTGCGTCGGTCGAGCGTGTCGCGGAGCTGTCGCGGCGGGTCGCAGAGAGAAACCTGAGCCTCACCCGCCTCAAGGGAGGCCTGCAGCCGATCTATACCACCCTGATGATCGCCGGCGTTCTCTTGATAGTCTGGCAGGGAAGCGAGCGCGTGGTCGCCGGCGTGATGACCGTCGGCGCCTTTGTCGCCTATCTCGAGCTGTTTCTCCGCTTCGTCAACCGCGGTCATCGGATCCCGCAGCTCGTGAACTCGCTGCAAAGCGGCGCTGCCGCATATACCCGGCTGCGGCCCCTGCTCGCTCCAGCACTGGGAGTTGCCGGCGAGCCTCGTTTCGCCTCCTTCCGCGCCGGACACGTCGCAGGGATCGCGCAGCCTGCGGGCCGACCGACGCCACGAACGCCGGGCCCGGTCGCTGTGTCGCTACGCGGCATGACGTTCCGGTATCCGGGTGGTGAGGGCTCGGCATTGAGTGGACTGAACCTCGACATCCCCGCCGGGCTTCTCGTCGCGGTCACCGGGCCCGTCGGGTCCGGGAAGAGCACCCTCGCACGGTCACTCCTGGGAATCTATCCACTCGAATCGGGTACGGTGCTCGTCGATGGCCATCCCCTCACGAAGCTCACGCCCGAGGAACGGAGAGGGCTCATCGGCTACCTGCCGCAGGACGCGCTCCTGTTTTCAGGCTCTCTGCGAGAAAACCTCACGCTCGGCCGCGGGGGCGGGCCTCACGACGATCCATTTCTGCTGGATGCGGTGAGATTGGCGGTGCTGGAGGAGGACATGCCCGGATTTCCGGGCGGCCTGGACACGGAAATTGGCGAGCTCGGGGTGCGCCTCTCCGGTGGCCAACGCCAGCGGGTCGGATTGGCGCGCGCGATCGCCGCAGCGGCACCCCGCTTTCCGGGACTGCTGGTCTTGGATGATCCGTTCTCAGCGGTCGACGTCTCGACCGAGGCCCGCATCGTCGCGTCGCTGAAGCAGGCGTTCGGCCCCGAAGCGCCCCCGGAAGACCGCGTGACCGTCATCGTGTGCTCGCACCGCCTGGCGGCGTTTCCATATGCCGATCTGGTCGTGGTGCTGCAAGACGGCAGGGTCGAGGAAATGGGAACGCACGCCGAGTTGATGGCCGCGTCCGGCCTGTACGCACGCATCTACCGCGCGCAGCTCAATGCTGAGATGGCGCCGGTCGACGGGGCGCGCCGGTGAGAGAAACCGTGTCGCTGCGGGGACCTTTGGCGAGGCTGCTGAGGCCCTGGCGCGTCAGAGCGACCGTCGTCGTGCTGTTCGTGCTCGCCGCGGCTTCCTTCGAGCTGGTGCCGCCGTTCATCATCCGGACGATCGTCGACGACCATCTGATGACAAGGCGACCGGCTGGCTTGCTCCTCCTCGCCATCCTCTACCTCGGAGCCAGCGCCGCCATCCAGGCGATGACGTTTCTCTACAGCTATCTCGCCGCGACCGTCGCGCAGGGGGTGCTGACCCGCGTGCGGGTGCGCCTCTTTGCGCACCTGCAGCGGCTACCAATCGGCTACTTCGACCGGACGCCGGTGGGCGACGTCATCAGCCGCTGCACGTCCGACGTCGAGACGCTGGACACCGTGTTCTCGTCGGGCGTAGCCATCTTGGTGGCCAACCTCGTGCGGCTCGTGACCATCGCGATCGGGATGGTCATCCTCAGTCCACCACTGACCCTCGTCGCTGCGCTGGTAGCCCCACCGCTGGTCATCGTCATCAGGTACTTGCAGGTACGCGTCCGGCAAGCCGAGCGCGCCACCCGCATCGCGGTGGGGGCACTCACGGCTCGTCTTCAGGAGAGTCTGAGAGGCGCGGAGGTCATTCGTGCATTCGGTCGGGAACGCGAGGCCGGCGGAGGGTTCCGTCGGGTGGTCGCCAGTGTCCTGACCGCATCGAACCGCGCCACACGGTTTTCGGCCCTGTACACGCCGATGACGGCCATCCTTTCATCGTTGGCGGTCGCCGCTCTGCTCTGGACCGGGACGCGACAGGCGTTCGACGCGTTCGATATTTCGCTGGGGACGCTCGCAGCGTTCCTGATTCTCCTGCAACGCTTCTTCCAGCCGATCACCGCCCTTGGCGAAGAATGGCAAACGGTCCAAGGTGCCCTGGCCGGCGCCGAACGCATCTTCGCGAC
>JAHFDK010000465.1 GCA_023249095.1 Candidatus Rokuibacteriota bacterium
ACACCGTCCGCCACCGGAATGGGCCTGCGGCACGGACGGTCTGCGGCTCTACAAGCCCGGGCGCACCTCCCGATCGACGCAGCCAAATACGAAACGGCAGCTTTCAAGGCCGCGTTCTCCACGGCCCGGTCTTTGGTTTCAACAACACCGACCGTCAGTGCCCCTGCCCGGCCGAGACATCAACCATGCTTAACTGCGAAGGGCCCTTAAAGCGACCCCGTACTGCTCCGGCAGTACTTTCCAAAGGGCACGGACCTGAACGTGTGGAGTTAGACCAGCTCGATGACGTCTGCGACGGACTCAACGACAGGCCCCGAGCATGTCTCAACGACCGCTCGCCACGGGCAGCCATGCAACGATTAGGACACCGGATGCAAACACATCTAATTCGCAACGTTCACTAGAAACCGCCCCGTATATCGGGGGCTGATCCTCGGCGCCAACGCAGCACGGGACCTTCGCAGCAGGGCCTATCGGCACCCCTCCCGGTCCCGCGGAACGTCGATCTGCACCGGGCCTGTCGTCTCCGTCAGCACGGTCTGGGACCGCGTTCCGTTGCGCGAGTTGGCAGTATCCTTCGCCGCCGTGTCGTGCCGTTCATAACCGAGGTGCTCGGTCAGTTCCTCGTCCAGGGCGGTTTCGATGACGGTCTTGGTCAGCTGCTTGAGCAGTCCGTCAGGACCGGCCAGGGACAGCCCCTGCTCCCTCGCCATCCTGACCAGCTCGCGGGCAGCCTCGGCCTCGGATTTCTCTGTCAGTTCGTCAACGGCTTTCGTACTCGGCACAGCCTCAAGTGTTGCGGCCATATCGGGCTCCTTCCCGCCAGGCTTGCCGCCCCGGCGTGTCGAGCCGGATACACCGTTAATTCCCCAGTCCCTGCCCGGGCAGCACGCCGCTGAAGAAGGCGAGGTTCCTGAAGGTCACCGGCGCCGAGAAGATGTCCGCAGCAGCGGTGATCGGCGCGTATCACGACCTGTGGCAGGTTGAGGCGTCCTTCCGCATGACCAAGTCCGATCTGAAGGCCCGGCCAGTGTGAGCCCCGCCCGGCACCGATCTCAGACCCAGAACCGGCCGCAGCCGAGGGCTTCCACGATGGGGACCGCTTCTTCCTCCGCCCCCTCTGGCGGGGCCAGCCAGTGGCCCGTGGAAGGGGGAGCGGAATCAAGGGTAGAATCCACCCCGCGGGAGGACCGCCATGCCCCAATGCGGGCCGCCCTGCGGCTGTCGCCCGCCGAAGGATCCCGCGCTTGTGCTTCATCCGGCGCCTGCGCCGGGCCGGCCCGGCGCGCTGAGCGCAACCGGCACACCAGCCCGGGCAACAATTCCCTCAACCGGGTTCGTCCGGGGAGGACGGAGCCACGGGCGCCGCGATCTCTTTCACGGGCACATCACGCCCAGCCGAAAACCGCCGCTGTCTTCGGCCCCTCTCCCAGAGCCCACCGTGGTCGCCGGAAACCGGACACGAACAGGGGGGCCACTTCAAGAGATACAGGCCAGTTTGTCCGCGATCGCGGTGTTCGACTCGCACGCCGAAGCCAGCAGCACGATCTGGGCGCGCTGCGCCAATCCGGCACGGACTCGAAGACCCCGTCAAGCGGGATAGTTCCCCAGGATCACCATCAACGACGCGTCGCATAGCTGGCGCTGCGACGGCCTGCGTAGTCCGCCAGGATTCGAACGAAGTCCTCGGTTCGCTCCGCGAAGACGTAGTGGCCCGCGGTTCCCAGGATGTGCAGGCTCGTGGTCTCCGAGACGAGGGCGAGCTTCTGGTAGAAGGCGATGCCCAGGTCAACCGGCGCCGAGCGATCGTCGCGGCCCCAGACGACTTCGACGGGAATATTGACCTCGCCGGCGAAGAGGCGAGCGCGGATGTCGTCCTTCGCCGCCTGAAGACTCGGCTCCCAGTATTTCTTCTCAACCATCGGGTAGGTCTTGAGGGCGTTCTGGTGGTTCTCCTTGACGTACTTGGCGGCGGCCGCATTGATTTGTTCCTGCGGCACCGGGGTCACGTACTGCGCACGGAAGAAGGCTCCGCAGATCTCCTCCGGAGACGCGTCCGCCGGAAGCGAACGCGTGATCGCGTCGTAGAACTCAACGTCGCGGGACTTAGGGTCGGTGCCAGCGAGCGTCGCGCTCGACACGATGAAGAGACCTTTGGTCGACTCCGGCATGTCAAGAGCGAGCTTGCTCGCCAGCAGGCCACCGCGCGAGTGCCCGACCAGAATCATGTCCTCGAGTCCCAGAGCGTCGATGAAGCCCCTGGCGTGCTTGACCACCGCATCGAACGTCCACTCGGCATGCGTCGGCGCGAGGTCAGTCTCTCCCTGCCCCAGCTTGTCGAAGGTCACGACGCGGAAGCCCTTGTCGACCAGAGGAGCGATGACGGGAGCCCAACCATCCCCGCCGCCCGGCATGCTCATACCCGAGTGGCCACCGTGGATCAGGAGGATGACCGGACCCTCGCCCTGATCGATATAGCGCGTCCTGATTCCGCCGACGGATATGTAGTTCACGGACAGGTCTGTGTTCAACTCAAGCCTCCTGATCAAAGCAACTGGCTCGCCTATGGGGCGAGTATCTGCCATTTCTGTCACACAGAGAAGCCTTCTGTCAAGAGGGATCCGTGATTCAACGCCGGTGACAAGTTGAACGCCCGCGATCGCCGTCGACATCCCGGTCGTCGGTTGACGCTCGTTGTGCGCCAGCTGCTGATGGGGCCCGCCGAGCCCATCCCGATTGGTACGCCTTGGTTGACGTGAATACACGCCGATACAACAGCAACCACAACCGGCTGGCTGCCAGGCGCCATACCAACATCCGTGCGCCTACTCGACATTGGCTCTCCACGGCTCCACTGGGCCGCCTGGCCAGCGTCAACGCGATCGAGTAGGCGGGCGACCGCCACGAGCTGCGAAGCCCGGATTGAGCGGAACCATTGACGAACGACGAGCGAGTGGATAGCATCCATCAGAATCACTCTCTGCCTAACAGAGGGTAGTGGCCCACAGGCCATCATGCTCCAACTGGAATGCAGCGCCAGGTCAGTCTCCCCCAGGAAGAGAGATTGACCTTCGACGTGAAAATGCTCTCGAGCGAGACAAAAAGCTTCTGCGACGCGACATGCCGTCGCGTGTTCGACACAACTTCGCTTCAAGTGGTCGGATGCATCAGTGATCGCGAATTAGACACATGGAGAAGTTCGACATTCTCACCCTCCGCCTATTAGAGAAGACTGACCAATGAAAGGGACTGCTGAAGGTTTAGTTGACAGCTGGGGTTGATATTTTCTTACGCGGCTGAGGCCGCGTTTTTTATTGTCTCAAACTCGATGGGTGTCAGCCGTCCGAGGGCGCGTTGACGGCGTTT
>JAHFDK010000466.1 GCA_023249095.1 Candidatus Rokuibacteriota bacterium
ACCGGGGTCGGGCGATTGCACCGCAGATGGCTACGCGTACATCCCACGGGTCGACGCCCAGCCATCCCTACCGGGCTCCCAGCCTCGGCCGGGGCATGTGCCTCGCACCGGACCGGTTACCACCGGCGTCGCCGCCAGACCGGAGGTGATCGTTCATGGGCCCGGGCACGAGGCGGTCGACGGCGGTCGTCATCCCGGCCGGTCGGAATGCGCGCCAGTCACCTCCCACGTCTCCGAGGGGCGCTCGGCTCGCGCCGTCCTGTGCACCCGATCGGGATCTGGTGGAGACGGCGGTCGCATCGTCGCCGTCACGGCGTTCGAGGCCGACGGGACGCTTGACTCCCGAGACCGACGGTGTGGAGTGACAATCGTTGTGCGCCACCGTCCGGCGCTAGGTGGCGCGTGTCCGCCGGCGCGCGTCGTGGTGTTAGGGGATGCGTAGGAGGTCCGGTGCGACGTATCCTGTCAGCGGCCCGTCGCACCGGCGTTCCTTTCGGAGGTTGATAGCGGTCGTTCCATGAGCAGGACGTGCATCTGCGCCGACCATGAGAACGTCGAAATCCGTCGCCCTTGTCGGGCCGGCGCGCCGATGTCCCCCTGATACGACGACTTTCACTCCTCTTCTCCAGTCCCGGCGCTCGGTGTGCGTCGCCCACGCGACACATCCAGGTGGAGCGGCCGGCGATCGAGGCCTTTCAGGCGAGCATCTCGGTGCGTTATCGGCTCCGGCCGGTTCCCGGCGGGACTCAACCGGACTTGATGCTCTCCCATATAGCGGAAGCTAGAACGCTTCCCCAGACGGCCACAAAGGTGCCAATTACCCAGCAGCGGCTGCGCCTTAGTAGGTAGGCCAGCTTCCCGTCTCGCATCGAGGCTTTCGCCTGCAAGACTAGCCCGCATATAAGAGACCACGCCAACACGGCGGCAATAGCCACGCAAAGCCATGCGACCCAGGCACCACCAGGCAACCGCCCGGATAGTCCGAACCCCGCCAGGACTGTCGCGGCACCCGTCGCAAGTGTAACCGCGAGGAACGCGACCGTCACACTCCGGCGCTCTCGGAGCCACTCCTCCTTGGCCGTCGCTTCCTCCGCGAGGCGTCGCACACTCTCCTCTAGTAGGGCCTGAGAAGCGAGCATCTCATTCGCCCCCTGCAGATGTTTCTCCTGCTCCTCAAGGTGAAGGCTCTTGAGGCGATCGATTTCGCTCGACAGGTCAGTCACTTGGCGTTGGCGTTGGTCCAGATCTGTCCGAAGCTGTTCAACCTTCTGATCCCGACTTGCGACAGCCTGACGGGCATCATCAGCGATGCGAGTTCCTTCGTCGCGCGCAGTAGCTAGGTCGCTCTCCAGCCTCTGCGCTTCTTCAATGATTGCAGCCTCGATTAGCGACACCTCGACGGCGGTCGAGGCATTCGGAGAGTCGGCTAGGCGAGCTCTCAGCGCATCATTTGTGAGCACATTGTAGATCGTAGGAACTGATAGATCGTTGATTCCCTCAAATCGCGAGATAGTGCGGAGGATACGGATTGTCGTTTGCTCTGTCGATGCATCAAAGTCGAGAAAGAGTAAAGGTTCTCGTATAGCGCCGACGAGCGCCTTATCCAGGGCCTCCGAGCGGGGAATCCAAAACTGCAGGAGTTGTATGAACGTGCTTGGACTGAAGCACACTGGGGCCTCATCCGTACCGCGCACCTTTCGTCTGTCGAACGATATGAGGCCGAAGTCGACAGTGCAGACCCAGGTCTGAAGGCCTATGGGAGATGCGCCGGGCGATCGACGACGCTCATGAGCAAAATGCCAAAGAACCATGTCATGGAGATTTGCCTCGTACGGCTTCGGCCCGAGTCGCCGACGTTGGCGCTGAACAAGCTCCTGATCGTGCAGATCGTCGATAACTTCAGAATCAATCCGAAGTGATTCAAGGTCGACGTCGAGAATCTCAACCCCGCGTTCCCTCAAGATAGTCGCGAGATCAGACTCGTACGGACCGAAGAATGCATCCGGGGTTAGACCGCTCATGCCCGCTTGAGCGGCCGCCTCGAAGTATCGTGTAACCAGACCAGTCGACGTAACGTCGCGCGCTGCAGCAGCGATTCTTGGTCCTGGGATCACACCTGACAGGCGAAACATCACGCTGCGAAGTACGCGGCGCGTTTCCTCCACGGTAATTGGCAATACCAAGAATTCAACTCGGATAGACGAACTGGCGCGTTCTGCGACCTGAACTAGGTCTGCGGCAACATCGTTTGCGGGGTTATCATGTAGGCGTAGAAAAGAGAATAGGAAGTTTGTGTCAACAAACACTTGGATTCCAGCGGGCGGGCCCGCCCGAGCCTTGAGGGCATCGAGGGACGAAGCCTCCATTCCTGCAGCCTCTCTGACGAAATCTGCGTTCAGCGTCCTCAACACATAGTTCCGCACATCTGAGTCTTCAGGATTCAAGAACTCCACCAAGAGCTCACGCATTTCCGTGCCATATTTCTGACACAGCGGCTCGACGATCTGCCGATAGGTCGGAACCGCCACGTTGATGTCGGCCGTCGATGTCAAGACCTCGTATATCCGCGCCCCCGCCGCCTTAACCAGCGGATGCATGAACATGTCTTCGAAGTCATCCCAAAGTGCCGCGTCGTCGGCGTCTATCCCAGCAATCTGCACGAGCGCGATCAGTCGCGCGTAAACCCGTTGTTCGGATGCGGTGACATCGGCGAGTTCGAGACGTAGTGCCTCACTCTGCTCTTCAGATGCCTTTAGGCAGCCATCTTGCGCTTCGACAAGCGTTCCATCAGCCAGGGCGCGCTCAACGGTCCGTTCAACTCGTTCGCGATCGAGCCGGCCGTCCAGGCTAAGCGTCAGGACACTCAGAACCTCCTCAATCGTCGTCCTACCACGGAGCCAGACGGTGACGAGCACGATCCGCTCCAGTGCGCGATCCCACCAGCCCGATCGGTGAAGCTCCGCGTGATGAATCAGGCTGACCAACTCAGGCGCAAGCCGCTCTCCGCCTGGGCCGTGCTCCGTCTGCGCCAATTTGCGTTCACCTGCCTGCGTAGAACTACAAGCTCGTGATTCTAGGCCCCGGCGATGCGGTTCGCTCGCTCAGCTCTGGCCGCACGGACAGGGGGTGGGGTCATCGGCATGCTCGTGCTCCGGCTCCAGCACGTCAACCGGTGGCGGGCCTGTACCTTGGCGTTGCCCCGTTCACAATGCCGGCGTTGTGGGCGCCCCCCAGGAGCCGGCGACCCCATGATATTGGGACATCGTGTCGAGCGGTTTGCCGACTGGCCCAGCGTCGTGGGCGGCCTGTCCGCGTTTGCCAGGTCGGGCGGTACGAGAGGACTCACCCACGGGGTAGGCGGTT
>JAHFDK010000216.1 GCA_023249095.1 Candidatus Rokuibacteriota bacterium
GACCCTGCCGGACGACACGGTCGACCAGACGCTGGAGGTCGTCGAGTCCATTCCTCCCGGCAGTCGGGCCTCGCTCGCCCAGGACCTGCTGCAGGGCAAACGGCTCGAGCTCGAAGCTCTGCACGGGTATGCAGCACGCCTCGGCGAGCGCCTCGGGGTGGCGACGCCTGCCGTCTTCGCCGTCTACGCGGCCCTCCTGCCGCACGCGGCGGGGAGGCGCGGCTGACCTCTCCCACTCGGGCAGCCTGGCGTTACGTCTGGCACTACCGAGCCCGCTACGGCATCGGCATCGCCTGCCTCGGCACCGCGACGCTCGCGTCGCTCACGATTCCCTGGACGGTGAAACGAGCGATCGATGCCCTCCAGACGGATCCGGCCTCGGCCCCGGTGGGACACTACGTCGCCCTGATCGCATTGTTCGCCATCGTCAACGGCGTCGCGAGGCTCGGGTCCCGCTTCGCGATCACCGGGGGGTGCCAAAGAATCGAGTCTGACCTCCGGGACGACCTTTACGCGGCCCTGCAGACCTTTCCGCCGAGGTTCTACGCGGCCCACTCGACGGGCGATCTGATGGCTCGCGCCACCAGCGACATCACGGCGGTGCGGTCGCTACTCGGCTTCGGCACGATCAGCCTCGTCTCCACGGTTTTCGCCTTCGTCGGGGTGCTGGCCGCGATGCTGGCCGTCGATCCGTGGCTGACGCTGTGGGCGCTGGCGCCCTATCCCGTCCTGGTGATCCTGGCCCGGCGCTTCAACCTGAAAGTCAACGAGCGGGCGCAGGCAGCTCAGGATCAGCTCAGCGTCCTGTCGGAGCGCGTCCAGGAATATCTGAGCGGCATGGCCGTGGTGCGCGCGTACACGCTCGAGCCGCGCGCGCGCGCCGACTTCGGCCGGGCCAACGGCGAGTATCTGCGGCTGAGCCTCGCCCTCGCGCGGACCGAGGCCGGATTCTCGCCCCTGATGGGGTTGATCGCGGGCATCGGCACGCTCGTCGTGCTCTGGGCGGGCGGCCGAGCCGTGGTGGACAGCCGCCTGAGCCTCGGCGCGCTCGTCGCGTTCAACGGCTATCTCGCGTACCTCACCTGGCCGACGATCGCGCTCGGCTGGACGCTCTCGATCGTGCGCCGTGGCCTGACCTCGATGACACGCATACAAGAGATTGTTGTAGCGGGGTCCATGAGCACGGCACTCACCGAGGGTGGCCTGAGAGAGGCGCGACCCGGCTCCGACACGCCCGTTCTGCCCGTCGCAACGGGGCGAGGCGGTTCCGCTGCCTCGGACCCCGCTACGACAAACAGCCCCGCGGCTCCGCAAATCCGTTTCTCCCACCTCACGTTCGCGTACGGGGACCGGGCACCGGCGCTCCGTGACGTGAGCTTCGAGGTGGGACCCGGCGAGACGGTGGCCGTGGTCGGTCCGACCGGCAGCGGCAAATCCACGCTCGGGCTCCTGCTGGCGCGGCTCTGGGAGCCGCCGGTTGGGACGCTCTTCGTCGACGGACGCGACGTCACGGAGATTCCGCTGGCATCCCTCCGCGCCGGCCTCGGGTACGTGCCGCAGGACGGGTTCCTCTTCTCACGGTCGATCGCCGAGAACATCGCCCTCGGGCGCGACGACGGGGGTGCCGCCCAGGTGCGCGCCGCCGCCGGCGTCGCCGGCATCGCGGAGGAGGTCGAGCGGTTTCCCGCAGGCTTCGACGCCGTCGTCGGAGAGCGCGGCCTGACTCTCTCCGGCGGACAGCGTCAACGGGTGACCCTGGCGCGGGCGCTCACCGGCGCGCCGCCCGCTCTCGTTCTCGACGACGCCTTCGCCTCCGTCGACGCAGCCAAAGAGGAAGAGATCCTGATCAATCTGCGTCGCGTGGTGTCCGGACGCACCGTTCTTCTGATGACTCATCGGCTGCGCGCCGCCTGCACGGCCGACCGGATCGTCGTGCTCGACGCGGGACGGGTCGTCGAGACGGGCAGCCACGAGGAGCTCCTGCGCAGGGGAGGGCTCTACGCCCGCCTCTGGCGGATCCAGCAGCTCGAGGAGGAGATCGCGCGTGCCTGAGTCGACCTACGATCCCGAGGCCGAGGAGCAGCTCGGCCGCGCCTTCGACCGGCGTCTGGGCGCGCGCCTCATGCGAGCGGCGCGTCCGCATCGCCGGATCATCACGGGGTCGATGCTCCTCTTCCCGCTGATCGCGGTCGCCGAGCTCGCCCAGCCGTGGCTACTCAAGGTCGCCATCGACGATCACATCTTGAAGTCGGACTGGCTCGGCCTGACATGGGTCGCGGGGCTCTACATCGGCGTCCTCGCAATCCTCTACGCGCTGAGAACCCTGGAAGAGTACCTGATGCAGCTCACGGGCCAGCGGGTCATCCACGATCTCCGTGCGGCGATCTTCGACCACCTCCTGCGTCTGGAGGCACGATTCTTCGACCGGAACCCGGTAGGGCGGCTGATGACTCGGGTGCTCCACGACGTGGAGGCGGTGAGCGAGGCGTTAACGTCAGGCCTCTTCGCCGTCGTGGCCGACGTGATCACGCTCACCGCGGTCGTGGCCGTGATGCTCTGGATCGACTGGCGCCTGGCCCTCGTGACTTTCTCCATCGTGCCGATCCTCGTGCTCGTGGCCGTCTACTTCCGCCTGAACGCGCGCGACGCCTATCGCGAGGTCCGCCGGCGTCTCGCGCGCCTCAACGGCTTCCTCCAGGAGTCACTCCAGGGCATGCCGGTGATCCAGCTCTTCGTGCGCGAGCGCCACGAGCGCGAGCGGTTCGGGCGCCTCAACACCGACTATCGCCGGGCGCTGTTTGGCTCGATGAGGTGGGAGGCCTCGCTCTACGCGACGGTGGAGGCGCTGGGCTCGATCGCGCTCGCCCTCCTGATCTGGTACGGGAGCGAGCGGATCGTTGCCGAATCGCTCACCTTCGGCGGCCTGGTCGCGTTCATCCAGTACACCAATCGCTTCTTCCTGCCGATCCGCGACCTCGGGGCCAAGTACACGGTGATGCAGTGGGCGATGGCGTCCTCCGAGCGGATCTTCGGCCTCCTCGACCGCGCGCCGGCGATCGTCTCGCCGCCCGCTCCCGGCCCACGGCCGGCGCGGTCGGGCTCGCCGGCGGTCGAGCTCGACGCGGTGTGGTTCGCGTACGACGCAGACGACTGGGTGCTGCGCGACTGCTCCTTCAGCGTCGCGCCGGGCGAGCGAGTGGCGATCGTCGGCGCGACCGGCGAAGGCAAGACGACCTGCGCCCGCGTGCTGAACCGCTCCTACGACGTACGCCAGGGCCGCGTCCTCGTGGACGGCGTCGACGTCCGCGATTGGGAGCTGGCGAGCCTGCGCCGTCACGTCGGCATCATCTTCCAGGACAGCGTCCTGTTCGCGGGGACCGTCGAGGAGAATCTGCGCCTCGGCGCCGACGGCGCCGTGTCGCCCTTGGAGCTGGCGCGAGCCCTCGAGACTGCCCGCGCAGGCTTCGTCGCCGATCTGCCGAAGGGACTCGGCGAGCTTCTGGGCGAGCGTGGCGCGAATGTCTCCCACGGCCAGCGCCAGCTGCTGGCCATCGCCCGGGCCCTCGTGTACAATCCGGCCGTTCTCATCCTGGACGAAGCGATGTCGAGCGTCGATCCTGAATCCGAAGCGCTCATCCGGCAGGCAATGACGGGACTCCTTGCGGGCCGCACGAGCATCACGATCGCGCATCGGCTCTCGACAGTGCACGCGGCCGATCGGATCCTGGTGCTGCACCGCGGACAGGTCCAGGAGGAAGGAACTCATGCGGATCTTCTGCGGCGCGGCGGTCTCTACGCGAGGCTCTACGAGCTGCAGACGGGCGCCGCGCCCGCGTGAGCTTTCGGGCGGCCGTGCTCAAGCTGGTGAAGAAGATCCCGCGCGGCCGCGTCGCCACGTACGGCCAGCTCGCGACGCTTCTCGGACGTCCGCGCTCGGCACGGGCGGTGGGGCAGGCGCTGCGCCGGGCCGACGGCGTTCCGTGGCACCGCGTCGTCAACGCGCAGGGCGGCATCAGTCGTCGCTCCCGGATGTCGGGAATGATGACTCAGCGCATCCGGCTCGAGCAGGAGGGCATCGTCTTCCGACGTGGCCGCGTCGTCCTGGTCCGGTTCCGGTGGCAGGGGAGGCGGCTGAACTTGTTCTGTAAGGACGGCACCTTGGGAGGCCAGGCATGAGACTCGACGGAAGGGTCGCAGTGATCACCGGAGCGGGTTCGGGCATCGGCGCCGCCTCGGCGCTCGCGATGGCACGGGAAGGCGCGCGGGTGGTCGTGGTGGACGTCAACGAGGCCGGCGCCAAGGCGACAGTCGAGCAGATCGAGAAGGCGGGCGGCCAGGCGCTTGCCGTGCGCGCCGACGTCACGCGGGCCGCCGACAATCAGATGATCGTCGAGAAGACGCTCGCCACGTGGGGGCGCCTCGACATCTTCTTCGCCAACGCGGGCGTCCCCCAGGCGCCGGAAAATGTCGAGCAAGTGGACGAAGCGGTCTTCGATCGCATCATGGCGGTGAACGTCAAGGGCGTGTGGCTCGGCGCCAAGTACGCGCTGGCGGTGATGAAGAAAGCGCGCCGGGGCGTGTTCCTGATCACCGCGTCGACCGCGGCGATCCGGCCGCGGCCGGGGGTGCAAGCCTACGCGGCCTCGAAGGGAGCCGTGGTGACATTGACGAAGAGCCTGGCGCTCGAGGCCGCGAGCCACGGCGTCCGCGTCGTCTCCATCGCGCCGGTAGCGACCGAGACTCCGATGCTGCCCACGTTCATGGGCAAGCGGGTGGTGGACGAGGAGGGGCGCGCCCGCTACGTGGCCACCGTGCCGCTCGGACGCCTCAACCAGCCGGAGGACCTGGCGCGCACGGCCGTGTTCCTGGCCTCGGACGACGCCGCGATGATCACCGGCACGTGCGTTGAGGTCGACGGCGGCCGTTGCATCTAACGCTCACCGGGGACAGGCCGACGGGCGCGCGCGGTAAGGACCGCCGGACCACGCGGCACGCGCTCGCTGCCCCGCGGCGGCTGGGCTCCATCCGGGCGCGCGGTGTCCGTTGCCACGTCGCGGGAACGGGTCCTTGCGGTCCCCACCGCGCGCGCCCGTCGGCCTGTCCCCGGCAAGCGCTAGGTGATTTCGCGCATGGGACGCTAGGCTGAGATTCCACGCATGAAAGTGATTCCGTTGGCCGCCGAGTCACTCGGCGTGCGCTCGATGGCGACGTACGTCGAGGTCGGACGGACGGGCATCCTCATCGACCCTGGCGCCACCCTGGCGCCCTCGCGGTTCGGGTTGCCGCCGGCGGAAGAGGAATGGGAAGCGCTCCGGCGCGCGAACGATCGGATCTCGGCGTACGCGGCGCGGTCCAGTCTCGTCTTCGTGAGCCACTACCACGAGGATCATTTCCGATCAGATCCCGCGTCGTATGCCGGACGGCTCGTGCTCGCCAAGGACCCGCGGCGCATGATCGGTGGGCGGCAGGCCCAGCGCGCCGAGGCGCTCTGGAAGGCGCTGGAAGGCCAGGCACGAGTCCAGAGCGCTGACGGCGCCCAGCGCCGCGAGATGGATCTGGAGCTCTACGTGTCGTCCCCGCTGCCGCACGGAGCCGACGGCACGACGTTCGGCTCCGTCGTCGTGCTGACGATCGTCGATCCCGCGGAACGCGAGCGCTTCATCTTCGCCTCGGATCTGCAGGGGCCGGCGTCCCCCGTCGCCGCGGCGTATCTCGTGCAGCAGCGGCCGACGCTGCTCTATCTCTCCGGGCCGGTGTCCTACCTCGAGCGCGAGGTCGGGCGCGACGCGATCGAGCGTGCCGTCGATCACCTCATGCGCGTCGTCGACGCGACCGGGTGCCGCGTGATCATGGACCATCACGCGCTCCGGGACGCGAGGTTCGCGGAGCGGTTCGCGCGGCTCTGGGAGACGGGGCGCGTCGTCACCGCGGCTGCCTTTCTCGGCCTCGCGGACGCGCCGCTGGAAAGCCGGCGCAACATCGCGTGGGCAGCCACGCGGAAGCCGCCGGCGCGAGCCGGGGAGCCGCGTGCTACGATGACAGACCGCACACCGCGCAAATTCGCAAAAGGGGGATTCAGGGAGTGAGTGACGCCAAGACCCTCGACGTGGGCGACCCCGCGCCCGACTTCGCGCTCAGGACGGTCGGGCTCAAAGAGGTCGGCCTCAAGGACTTTCGGGGGAAGATCGTGGTCATTCTCTTCTATCCCCTCGACTGGACGCCGGGCTGAAGCACGTGCATGCCTGCCTTCGACAAGCGCATCAGCGACTTTCAGGCGGCGAATACCCAGGTGCTGGGTATCAGCACGGACAGCCCATTCAGTCACGCCAACTGGGCCAAGTCGGTCGATATCAGCAACTATCCGCTGCTCTCGGATATCCACCGCACCGTCGCGAAGGACTACGGCGTCTACTGGCCCGAGTGGAACGCCAACAGCCGGGCGACGTTCATCGTAGACGAGCAGGGCAAGATCCGCTTCATCGAGCGGTACGGCAAGGGAGAGTTGCCACAGCCCGACAAGATCCTCGCCGAGGTCAAGAAGCTCGGCTAGGCGGCGGTAGCGGCGTTCTGCATGGCCGACTACATTCTCGAGTCGCGCGTGTGGCTTGCCAGGGCGCGTACCGAGGTGTTCGCGTTCTTCACCGAGTCCTCGAATCTCGTCCTGCTCACCCCAGCGTCGTTCGGCCTCCGCGTCGTCGGCGGGCCGCCCGCGCTCTCCAACGGCGCGGTGGTCGATCTCCGGATGTCGTGGCTCGGTGTGCCGGTGAGGTGGCGGGCGTTCATCCGGGAGTGGGATCCGCCCTATCGCTTCGTCGACGTTCAGGTGCGGGGGCCCTACGCCCGCTGGGAGCATCGCCATCGCTTCCTGGAGGAGCGGGGCGGGACGTGGGTGGAGGACCGGGTGACCTACCGGCTACCGCTCGGCCCGCTCGGGCGCGCGGTGCACGCGCTGCTCGTGCGCCGACAGATTGCCGCGCTGTGGCGTCATCGGACGCGACGGCTGGGCGAGCTCGTGGGACCGCTCAGCTCGCCGGCAGCGTGACGCCGAGCTTTTCGAGACGCGGCCGGACGCGGTCGGTGAGGAGACCGAGGCGCGCCAGGTTCGCCACCATCGACCCGTGCATGTCCCGCTTGAAGTACTTGCGGAACGGCGCGTAGTCGTTGGACGCGGCCGTCTCGCGGCGATAGCGCTTGACGTCGTCGATCTGACGCGGGCTGAACCCTGCGTCCTGGTACGCCTCGAGCGGGAAGAAGCCCGTCAGCGTTTTCTCCAGCGCGAAGCACGTGTAGTCCTCGAGCTCGCGGCGCTCGGATGCCGACGCCTCGTTCACGACCCGGGGGAGCGCGAGCATGCCGAACCCCATGTGACGCGACTCGTCCTGCAGGATGCGCTTGCAGATCGTTTCCAGGACCGGATCGGCCGCGCTCTCGCTCATCATCTTGAACAGCGCGACCGCGAAGGTTTCCGCGACGAGCTGCAGCGCGATCGTCTTGAGATACCAGCGGCTCTCCGACAGGATCGAATCGAAGAGGTCGCGCTCGTTCGCCGGCATCGGGTACGTGAGGCCGTCGAGCCGGTCGGTGAGGTAGCGGCTCAGGACCTCGTTGTGCCGGGCCTCGTCCACCACCTGGGTGGCCTGGAAGAACTTCTGGTCTGCGCCCTGCACGATGTCCACCATCTGGCTGCAGGCGAGGAGCGCGCCCTGCTCACCGTGCATGAGCACCGAGAGGCGCCAGGCGGCGATGCGACGGTTCAGCGTTACCCGGTCGGCCTCCGGAAGACGCTCCCAGAGCGGGCTGCCGTAGACGTCGATCAGCTCGTCCGCGATCACGCGCCCGTCGGGCGACGGCGCGTCCGACCAGGGGATGTCCCGCGAGGCGTTCCACTGATCACGCTTGGCGTTCTCGTAGAGCCGCCGCATGTCGGCCTCGGTGACGCCGTACTCCAGGGTGAAGGTCGTCGTGAACGCCGAAGGGATCGCCAGCGGTTTCATTGGAGCCAGCATAGCAGAGTGGTACCTTGGCCGCCATGACGCCGCCCGGCGACGAGATCGGCGCCCACATGTCCATCGCGGGCGGTCTCCACCACGCCCTCGAGCGGGGCCGCGAGGTCGGCTGCGGCGCCGTCCAGATCTTCTTGAAGAACCAGCGCCAGTGGAGGGCGAAGCCCCTCGAGGCTCAGGAGATCAGGATGTTTCGCGCGGCCCGGCGGCGAACAGGCATTCGGCGCGCCTTTGCCCACTCGAGCTACCTCATCAACCTCGCGAGCCCGGACGCGTCCGCGTGGGCGCAGGCGGTGACCGCGTTCACCGACGAGCTCGAGCGCGCGGAGGCGCTCGATCTCTCGTGCGTGGTCATTCACCCCGGCTCCCACATGGGCGCCGGGCTCGAGGCCGGGCTCCGCCGGGTCATCGCCGCGCTCGACCAAGCGCTCGCGCGTACCAGTGGTTGTCGCGTCAAAGTCGCGCTCGAGAACACTGCGGGCGGCGGCAACTCGCTCGGCCGGACGTTCGCCGAGCTGGCGACACTGATCGACGGCGCGGCCCGACCCGAGCGGATCGGCATCTGCGTCGACACATGCCACCTGTTCGCCGCCGGGTACGACCTCCGCACCGAGGCCGGCTACGGGCGGGCGATGGCGGAATGCGAGGCCGCCGTGGGGCGCCGCCGAGTGCTGGCGTTTCACCTGAACGACGCGAAAGCGCCCCTCGGCTCGGGACTCGACCGCCATGAGCACATCGGCAGCGGCTTCCTCGGGCTCGCCCCGTTCCGGTTCCTGTTGAACGATCGTCGCTTCAAGCGGGTGCCTAAGGTTTTGGAGACTCCCAAGGAGCCTGAGCCCACCGCCGATCTCCACAACCTCGCTACTCTTCGGCGGCTGCGCCGCCGGCTTGGTCGGTAGGGCGGGAAGGGGTCTGGCCCCCTCCGCGACCCGACGGCAGTCAGCGCTTTGCGGTAATGTCGCACACTGACCGTCGAGTCGATCCTGACTACACGGGTCGCGGAGGGGGCCAGACCCCTTCCCGCCCTACCGACCAAGCGCGGTTGGCGCAGTCGTGAGACTTCATAGTCAGCGGGCGGTCGTTACGCCGATTCGGCGGCAGAGGGTGGCGACGGGGCAGAGGGAGCAGCGGGGAGAGATCGGCACGCAGATGTTCTGCCCGAAGGAGACGAGGAGGTCGTTGTAGCCGATCCAGTAGCGGCGCGGCAGTTTCCCCCGGAGCGCCATCTCGGTCTCTTCGGGGTTCCCGGTCTTCACGTAGCCCAGCCGATTCGAGATCCGGTGCACGTGCGTGTCCACACAGATGCCGGGCTTGCCGTAGCCCATCGTCACGACCAGGTTGGCCGTCTTGCGTCCCACGCCGTTCAGCGTGAGGAGCTCGTCGATCGTGTCGGGCACGCGGCCGTCGAATCGCGCGAGCAGGTCCCGGCAGATCCCGAGAATGACGCGCGCCTTCGTACGGTAGAACCCGACCGGATAGATGAGTCGCTCGATCTGTCGGGGTACCAGCTTCAACATGGTCTCCGGCGCCGCGGCCACGGCGAAGAGGCGCTCGGAGGCAGGTCCGGTCGTCGTGTCCTGCGTGCGCAGCGACAGGATGCAGGCGATGAGGACCCGGAACGGGTCGCGATCGCGCTCGGCGACGACCGCGAGCGCGGTCGGGTTCCAGCGCGGCGCGCTCCGCCGAAGCCGGCGGATGACGGCGCCGATCGCTACTTCCGGTCTTTGATGGACTCGAGCAGCTTTCTGGCGCGTGGCGCGTCCTTCACGGTCCAGTCGGCGACGATCGTGGGGGAGGTCTGGTTGATGACTCGCTGCAGCTCGCGACGCGCGTCGGCGTAGCGCGTGTCGGCGATGTACACACGGGCGAGGTCCAGGCGGGCTCCGGTGAACCGCGGATCGACCTCGAGCGCCTTCTTGAAGTGCTCCTCGGCCTTCGCCCGGTCGCCGCCGGCGAATCCCGGCACCTCCAGGAACACGTTGCCGGCCAGCACGTGGGCACGGACCGAGCGCGGGTTGAGCTCGAGCAAAATGCGGATCTCCTCCTTGACCGTCGGCAAGAGGAAGAGCGATCGAAGGATGCCCTTCGTCTCGCCCCACCGCGCCGTGTTGATCGCGTACCAGATGTGGGCGTCGTGGCTCTTGGGCGCCAGCTCGACTGCGCGCTGGCCAAGCTCTCGGCCCCGATCATACGCGGCGAGCTTCTCGTCGGCGGTCGTCGCTCGAATGTCGCCGAGGAGAAACTGGACGTACGAGAGCATCACCATCGTCTCGACCTGCCGGTCCTTGACGAGAGCCGCATCGAGGAGGTCCCGCGCGCGATCGAGCGCCGTAGCGTCCTCGTGATAGCGGGCGACGAGAGCGCGCGCCGCCTCCACTGGCGTCTGGGCTGGGGACGAGGCGGCGGCGACAACGACCGCGACACCGACCAGGAGGCGGGCTCGCATCGCCGCGAACTCTACCGCCCGGCACGAAGTCCGTCAATATTGACTCCTTCCAGAGCGTCGGCGATGCTCGCCTGCGTGATCTCCGTCGGTGTCCAGACCTGGGGAACCGATGTCGTCGCGCTCCGACGCTACTGGCAGATGGCGGATGATCTCGGCTTCGCCGAGCGCGTACTGCCCTTCCTCGCGTCGCGTCGATGAGACTCTTCAGGGCGCTCGCCGTGGTCTGCGTCGCCGGCTGGCTCGGGATCATGGCGTTCTTCTCGTTCGAGGTGGCGCCGATCGTCT
>JAHFDK010000217.1 GCA_023249095.1 Candidatus Rokuibacteriota bacterium
GTGCAGGCCGATCGGGTTCTGCAGCACGGCGGCGGAGACCCGCTCGGGCGCCATCTCGCACAGCGTCAGGCAGAAGGTGCCGCCGATGCAGCCGCCCATGACGTGGAAGCGACGATGGCCGAGGTGGTCCATCAGCGCCAGGTGATCGCTGGCATACGTGTGCCAGCCGTGGGTCGACGTCACGCTGCCGCGCGACTTGCCGGCGTTGCGCTGGTCCATGCCGATCACTGAGAACCGGCCGGCCAGGTCGACCATGGGATTCATCCACGGCGGCGGGGCAGAGGGATTGCTCGGGCTGTGGCGCCAGAACTCGAGCTGCGAGCGCAGGCCCCCCGGCGCGAAGAGCAGCAGGGGGTAACCCGACCCATGAACTTCGTAGTGGATCTCGGCATCAGGACGCGTGAAGACCGGCATCGCTTTCCTCCTTACGCTGCGCGATACGTTTACCACAATGGCGTGTGGTTCATCGTGGAGACGTGCGAGGCCACCACGCCAGGGCCGCGGCAGGAGCGCTCGCAGGGGAGCGATGGTTTCATTGACATGCTTTGGGCCTTCCTATAGGCTGCCCGCGTCCGACCGCCCATTATGGCGACGCTTTCGCGAGGTGCCGCGCTGACGCACCCGGGGCCGCCAGAGTCCTCTGATCTGTGATCGCTGTCCCGCGTCGGACCGCCACCACTCGATCGTGCCTTTGTACGACTGAAGGAGCCAGCATGGTCAGACACCGACGCAGGTTCTTCACGACGGCAGGCGGCGCGATGGCGGCCGTTGCTGCTGCCGGCATCTCCAATGCTCCCAACGTGATCGCCCAGCCGAAGGTCCAGTGGCGAATGTCCACGGCCTGGACCCCGGCGCTCGACGTGCTCCAGGGCGCGGCCCAGCGGCTGGCGAAGGTGGTCGAGGAGACGAGCGGCGGGCGGTTCCGGATCGAGGTCTTCCCGGGCGGGCAGATCATGCAGCCGTTCGCCTGCTTCGACGCCACCTCCCAGGGCACGATCGAGGCGTTCATGGGTCCTGCGAGCTACTGGATGGACAAGGAGCCCGCGCTCGAGTGGTTCTCGACCATCCCGTTCGGCATGAACCCCGAGGGCATGGCGGCCTGGTACCACCAGGGCGACGGGCTCAACCTCTGGGAGGAGGCCTTTGCCGCCTTCAACCTCGTGCCGCGCCCGGGCCCGGCGAACGCTCCGCAGATGGCCGGATGGTTCAGGAAGAAGATCATCACGATCGGCGACTACAGGGGGCTCAAGATGCGCATTGGCGTGGGCCTCGGCGGCAAGATCGTTGCCAAGGCGGGCGCCACGCCGGTTCTCACTCCAGCCGACGCGATCTTCGCCGCCCTCGAGCGGGGTGTGATCGACTGCGCCGAATGGGTCGGACCGCATGACGACATGAAGCTCGGCCTCCACAAGACGGCTCGCTACTACTATTACCCAGGCTGGCACGAGCCCGGCACCACGCAAGGGTTCGGCTTCAACAAGAAGGCGTACGAGGCGCTCCCGGTCGATCTGCGGCGGACGCTCGACCATGCCGCCGCCGCAGTGCAGGTCTATGGCCTCACGGACTTCCACGTGAAGAACGCCATCGCTCTCGAGCGGCTCAAGACGGAGTTCAAGGGCAAGGTCGAAGTGCTCCCGCTCCCGGTGCCGGTGCTGCGCGATCTCAACAAGCTCGCGACCGAGGTCGTCCGGGAAGAATCCGAAAAGAGCCCCATGGCCAAGAAGGTGCACGCGTCCTATACGAGGTTCCAGGCGCTCGTGGGACCGTGGGACCACGTCGCCGAAGGCGCCTACCATCAGCTCGTCGCGGTCTGAGTGGGATGTCATGACCGAACGACGCAGATTCCTCGCCAAGGCGAGCGGTGCGGTGGCGGCGGTCGCAGCTGCCACCATCATGGATGCCCCCAACGTCATCGCGCAGCCGAAGGTCCAGTGGCGGATGTCGACGGCGTGGACTCCGTCGCTCGACGTGCCCCAGGGCGCCGCGCAGAAACTGGCGAAGGTCGTCGAGGAGATGAGTGGGGGGCGGTTCCGGATCGAGGTCTTCGCGGGCGGCCAGATCATGCCGCCGTTCGACTGTTTCGACGCCGCTTCGCAGGGCAAGATCGAGGCGTTCATGGCTTCCCCGCAATACTGGAAGGACAAGGAGCCCGCGCTCGAGTGGTTCGCGACCATCCCGTTCGGCATGAATTGCGAGGGCATGGCGGCCTGGTACTACCAGGGCGACGGGCTCAAGCTCATGGAGGAGGCGTACGCCGCCTTCAACCTCGTGCCACGCCACGCTTTGTGGAACGCCCCGCAGATGGCCGGATGGTTCCGCAGGAAGATCAACACGATCGGCGACTACAAAGGGCTCAAGATGCGCATTCCGAACCTGGGCGGCAAGGTCGTCGCCAGGGCGGGCGGCACGACGGTGCTTACCCCGGGCGGCGAGATCTACGCGGCCCTCGAGCGCGGCGTGATCGACGCCTCCGAATGGGTCGGCCCGCACGACGACATGAAGCTCGGCCTGCACAAGACCGCACGCTACTACTACTACCCGGGCTGGCACGAGCCCGGCACCGTGAACGAGTTCAGCTTCAATAAGAAAGCGTACGAGGCGCTCCCGGTCGATCTCCGGCAGACGCTCGACCATGCCGCCGCCGCAGTGCAGGTCTATGGTCGCACGGACTTCCACGTGAAGAACGCCATCGCGCTCCAGCGACTCAAGGTGGAGTTCAAGGGCAAGGTCGAGGTGCTCCAGCTTCCGGTTCCGGTGCTGCGCGATCTCAAGAAGCTCGCGACCGAGGTCGTCCGGGAAGAATCCGAGAAGACTCCCATGGCCAGGAAGGTCCACGCGTCGTTCACGAAGTTTCAGGCGCTGGTGGGCCCCTGGGACCACGTCGCGGAAGGCGCCTACCATCAGTTGGTCGCGGTGTGAGGAGGGCGGCGTGATGACCGAACGGCGAAGGTTCATCGCAAAGGCGAGCGGTGCGATGGCGGCTGTCGCCGCTGCCGCCATCGCTGACGCCCCCAACGTCATCGCTCAGCCGAAGGTTCAGTGGAGAATGTCCACGGCCTGGACTCCGGCGCTCGACATGCTCCAAGGGGCGGCCCAGCGGCTCGCGAATGTCGTCGAGGAGATGAGCGGCGGTCGGTTCCGGATCGAGGTCTTCCCTGGCGGCCAGATCATGCCGCCGCTCGAGTGCTTCGACGCCACGTCGCGAGGCACCATCGAGGCGTTTCATGGGGCGCCGTACTACTGGCCCGAGAGGGAACCCGCGGTCCAGTGGTTCGCTACGGTCCCGTTCGGCATGGACCCCGCGGGCATGACAGCCTGGTACTACCAGGGCGACGGGCTCCGTCTGTGGGAAGAGACGTACGCCCCCTTCAACCTCGTGCCGCGCCCCGGCTCGGCAGTTGCCCCGCAGATGGCGGGATGGTTCAGGAAGAAGATCAACACGATCGGCGATTACCGGGGGCTCAGGATGCGCATTCCGGGCCTCGGCGGCAAGGTCGTTGCCAAGGCGGGCGGCACGGAGGTCCTCATCCCGGCTGCCGACATCTACGCCGCCCTCGAGAGGGGCGTGATCGACGCTTGCGAATGGATCGGGCCGCATGACGACATGAAGCTGGGCCTGCACAATACCGCGCGCTACTACTATTATCCGGGCTGGCACGAGCCAGGCACCGTCACCGGGTTCGGCTTCAACAAGAAGGCATACGACGCGCTCCCGGTTGATCTGCGGCGGACGCTCGACCATGCCGCCGAAGTCGTTCAGGTCTACGGTTTCACGGACTACAACGTGAAGAACGCGATCGCGCTCGAGCGGCTCAAGACGGAGTTCAAGGGCAAAGTCGAGGTTCTTCAGCTCCCGGTTGCGGTCCTGCGCGATCTCAGGAGGTTGGCGGCCGAGGTCGTCAGGGACGAATCGGCGAAGAGCCCCATGGCCAGGAAGGTGCACGCGTCGTTCACGAAGTTTCAGGCGCTGGTGGGTTCCTGGGATCACGTCGCCGAGGCCGCCTACCATCAGTTCGTGGCGGTGTGACAGGACGACGGATGACCGGCGGAGGACGAGCGCCGTGAAGTTGCCGGGGACACCGAGCGCGTGGAGCCGGCTCGAGCGGCCGCTCTTCTTGCTCGCCGTGGCGATGCTCCTCTGGGTTCCCCCACCCTCCCTGGAGGCGCAGCAGGCTCGACGCCCGTCGCGGATCGGCGTCCTCAACGCCGCGTGGGCGGCAAGTCACCCGACCGTCGAAGGGCTCAAGGCCGGGCTCAAGGAGCTCGGCTTCGAAGACGGGCGCGACGTGACGTTCGACATCCGCTTCACCGAAGGAAAGCTGAACACGATGCCCGCAGCCGCCGAGGCCCTCGTCAAGGCCGGCGTCGACCTGATCTTCACGAGTCAGGAGGCAGCCACCCACGCCGCGAAGGACGCGACGGAGAGCGTGCCCATCGTGTTCACTCTGGTGGGCGACCCGATGGGCGCCGGCATCGTCGGCAACCTCGCCCAGCCCGGGGGCAATGTCACGGGGGTGTCGAGTCTCCAGACCGAGCTCGTGGCCAAACGCCTGGAGGTTCTCAAGACACTCACTCCGAGTGTCCGCCGTGTCTGGCTCATCTATTACAGCGTCGACCTGGGTACCACGCCGATGATCACCAAGGCGCTCGAGGCGGCACAGCGCATGAAGCTGGAGGTCGCCCCGAAAGGGGTACTCGACGCAGGCGAGTTGAAGCGAGTGCTCGGTGAAGTCCGGCGCGATGACGCGGTGCTCGCACCGGAAGGCTCGAACCCGGACCTCACCATCGCGATCATCGAGCGGTCGCAGGCACTCAGGATCCCAACGGTCTTCGGGACGGCCCTCTGGATCGGCTATGGCGGTCTCATCTCATATGGGCCCGACTACTACGCGCAGGGGGTCCAGGCCGCAGCGCTGGTCGGCAAGATTCTGAGAGGTGCCCGACCTCGGGACCTGCCCGTCGAAGGCGCTGAAAAAATCGACCTCGCGGTGAACCTCAAGACCGCCGAGCTTCTCGGCCTCACCGTGCCGCGGAAGATCTTGCTCCGCGCCGACGCCTTCCGGCGATGAAGAATCCGACCTCGCGCGGCCGGCTCTTTCGCAAGTACGTCGTCGTCCTGCTCGTTCTGGTCGGTGGCGTGCTGATGGCCTCGAGCCTGGTCGAGCTCTACTTCGTCTACCGGGAGACTCAGGGCTCGATCGTCCGGGTCGAAGGCGCGAAGGCGGTGGCGGCGGCGGCCCGCATCGAGCAGTTCCTGAAAGAGATCGAGCTGCAGGTGCGCGAGACGACCCGAACCGCGTCCGACGATCCCGACGCGAGCCAGGTCGGCCCGGCGAGGCTGGGATTTCGGCAAGGATTGGGAGCGGCGCTGGCCGAACAGCGCGAGCTCGACTTCCTGAGAGTCCTTCGCAACGTCTCCGCCATCGGCCAGCTCAGCCATCTCGACCTCGCCGGCAAGGAACAGCTTCGTGTCTCTCGCCTGGAGCCGGACGTCGTAGGAAGCCAGGAGGACTTCTCCCGGACGCCCAAGTTCGTCGAGGCAAGAGCCGGCAAGACATACTGGAGTCCCGTCTACCTCAAGAACGAGGCCGAGCCGTACGTGACGCTGGCGGTGCCGGGTGGCAAGTACGCCGTCGAGGTAACGTCGGCCGAAGTCAGCCTGGGGGCTGTGCAGAAGATCGTCTCTCAGATCGTCGTCGGCCCTGGTGGACATGCCTACGTGGTGGATTCCCGCAATCATCTGGTCGCGCACCCGGACAATCGCTTGCTGCGGGAGAAGCGGGATCTCTCCGCCCTCGTCCAGGTAAAGTCAGCACGTTCCGAACGCGCGGGTCCAGTGGCCGACGCCCCGGTCGCCGTGGTCGCCGAGGGCCTCGTTGGCGGGCGAGTCCTCGCGGCGCACGCTCCGATCTCCGGCCTCGGCTGGCTCGTGTTCGTCGAACGGCCCGCCGCGGACGCCTACGCTCCCCTCCGGGCTCCGATCATCCGCAGCGCCGTCATCTTCGTGCTCGGGCTAGGGCTCTCGATCCTGGCCAGCGTTTTCCTCGCCCGGCGAATGGTCGCGCCGATCCGGGTGCTTCAGGAAGGCGCGGCGCGAATCGGCTCCGGCGACCTCGGCCATCGCATCAAGCTCCGGACCGGCGACGAGCTCGAGGCGCTCGGCGACGAGCTCAACCGGACGGCGGGGCAACTCGAAGCCTCGCACGCCAACCTCGAGGGCAAGGTCGAGGAACGGACCCGTGAGCTCGCGCAAGCCAACGCGGGACTCACCGAGGCGCTGGAGCAGCAAACGGCGACGGCGGAGATCCTCCGCGTCATCAGCAGCTCCCCGACGGACATCCAGCCCGTGCTCGACACCGTGGCGGAGAGCGCCGCCCGCCTGTGCGAGTCGTTCGACGCTGCTATCTGGCGCCGAGACGGCGACCGGCTCCTCCTCGTCGCCCATCACGGTCCGATCCCCGTGGGCCCGATCGGGGAGTTTTCCCTCCCGCTCCGCGGGACGGTCAATGGCCGATCGGTGCTGGACGGGCGAACCGTCCACATCGCAGACCTGCAAGCCGAAGTGGACAAATTCCCAGAGGGCAGCGAGAACGCGCGGCGCATGGGCTTCCGCACGATCCTCTGCGTCCCCTTGATGCGCGAAGGTGTCGCGATTGGCTCGACTCAAATTCGCCGCACCGAGGCGCAGCTCTTCACGGAGCGACAGGTTGCCCTCCTAGAGATCTTCGCCGACCAGGCCGTCATCGCCATCGAGAACGTGCGGCTCTTCACCGAGCTCCAGACACGCACCGGGGAGCTGACGCGCTCGGTCGACCGGCTCACGGCGCTCGGCGAGGTCGGGCGCGCCGTCAGCTCGTCGCTCGACCTGGAGCAGGTGCTGACGACCATCGTCTCGCGGGCGGTGCAGCTCGCCGGGATGGACGCCGGCGCGATCTACGAGTACGACGAAACCGCCGAGGTGTTCCACCTCCGAGCGACCGAGGGCCTTCCGCACGAGTTCCTCGAGAGTGCTCCCGTCTTGCGGAAGGGTGAGGGCGTGACGGGCCAGCTCGCCGTGACGCGAGCGCCGGTGCAGATCCCGGATATCAGTGCGCCGAGGGCCTACCTGGGCCGAGCGCGTGATGTTCTGCTCAGGCTCGGGCTCCGCGCGGCCTTCGCGGTCCCCCTCCTACACGAAGGCCGTGTGGTCGGCGGGCTGGCGGTCAACCGTAAGGTGCCGGGCGAGTTCCCTCAGGATATCGTCGAGCTGCTCCAGACCTTCGCGACGCAATCGGCGCTCGCCATCCAGAACGCCCGTCTCTTCCGGGATCTGGTCGTCGCGCGCCGGGATGCCGAGACGGCCAACGAGGCCAAGAGCGCGTTCCTCGCCACGATGAGTCATGAAATCCGGACCCCGATGAACGCGGTGATCGGGATGAGCGGCCTCCTGCTGAACACTGATCTGACCGAGGAGCAGCGCGATTACGCGGAGATCGTCCGCTCGAGCGGGGACGCCCTGCTGACCGTCATCAACGACGTGCTGGACTTCAGCAAGATCGAGGCGGGGCGGATGGATCTCGAAGCCCAGCCCTTCGACCTCCGCGAAGGCGTGGAGGCGGCGCTGGACCTCGTCGCGGCGCGGGCGGCTGAGAAGGGGCTCGACCTCGCCTACCTGATTTCCGACGACACGCCGCCGGCGATCGTGGGCGACGTCACCCGATTGCGGCAGATTCTCTTGAACCTCCTCAGCAATGCCGTGAAGTTCACCGAGACTGGCGAGGTGGTGCTGTCGGTGACGGCGCGCCGGCTGGACGCCCCAGGGCCCGTCTACGAGCTGACCTTCGCGGTCCGGGACACCGGCATCGGCATCCCGCCGGGCCGGATCGATCGCCTGTTCGAGTCGTTCAGCCAGCTCGACGCCTCCACGGCACGGAAATACGGGGGGACCGGCCTGGGGCTCGCGATCAGCAAGCGCCTGACCGAGATGATGGGCGGAGTGATGAGCGTGGAGAGTCGGGTGGGGCACGGCTCGGAGTTTCGGTTCACCGTGCGCGCACCCTCGGCGGAGGGCGCGGTTCCTCCGCGCCGGGAGCTGCGGGGGACGCAGCCTACACTCGACAGCAAGCGCGTGCTGGTGGTGGACGACAACGAGACCAACCGGCGGATCCTCGCGGCGTACCTCGACACCTGGGGGATGGCGGTGAGGATGACCGGCTCGCCGCGCGAGGCCCTCGCCTGGATCCAAGCTGGCGAGCTATTCGACGCGGGGATCCTCGACATGCACATGCCCGAGCTGGACGGCGTCGCCCTGGCGCGGGCGATCCGCGAGCAGCGGACCGCGGCGGCGTTGCCCCTGTTGCTCTTCACCTCGCTCGGTCGGCGCGAGTCCGGCGCCGAGAGCGTGGGATTCTCGGCGCACCTGACGAAGCCGATCAAGCCATCGCAGCTGTTCGACGCGCTCGTCGGGGTTCTCGCCGGCCAACCGATCCGCGTGGACAAGCGGACGCCGTCCCGGCGGGAGCTCGATCCCGAGATGGCACGCCGCCATCCCTTGCGTATCTTGTTGGCCGAGGACAATGTCGTGAACCAGAAGCTGGCGCTCCGCCTCCTCGAGCAGATGGGTTACCGCGCCGACGTCGCGGCCAACGGTCTCGAAGCCGTCGAGGCCATCGAGCGGCAGCCGTACGATCTCGTGTTAATGGACGTCCAGATGCCGGAGATGGACGGGTTCGAGGCCTCCCGGGAGATCGCCCGACGCTGGCCGGCCGACAGGCGTCCGCGGATCGTCGCGATGACGGCCAACGCGATGCAGGGCGACCGCGAGTTGTGTCTGGCGGCGGGGATGGACGATTACATGAGCAAACCGATCCACGTGGGGGAGCTGGTGGGCGCGCTCGAGCGTAGCGCTGCGCGGGAGTCGGACCCGCTCCGCACGGGAGGGTCGGCCGCAAGCGCCAATCAGAACAGGGTTGCAGCGGACAGGCCGTCCACACAGGTGCTGGATCAGGCGGCGATCGAACGGCTCCGCACGACGATGGGCACCGCCTTCCTTGACGAGTTGCTGTCGACCTTCGTGGAGGACTCGCAGGACCTGGTGAGCACGATGCGGCGCGCCCTCGGCGAGAAGGACGTCGACTCATTCCGACGGGCCGCGCACTCGCTCAAATCCAACGCGGCCAGTTTCGGCGCCATGACCCTGTCCGCCCTCGCCAAGGATCTCGAAGAATCGGCGAAGGCCGGCAGCCTGGATGGAGCGAGCCCCCGGGTGGAGCGCCTCGCCAACGAGTGTGAGCGGGTCGCGCGGGCGCTGCGGGAGATCGAGCGTGAGCCCCGGTCGTAACGCCGAGAAGGGCGATCTCCTGGTGGTCGACGACAACCGGGTCAACCGGCTGCTCGTCGCCCGGACCCTGGAGCAATTCGGGCATCGCGTCGCCTTCGCGGAGAACGGACGACAGGCTCTCGAGGCGTTGCGGAGTCGCCCCGCCGACCTTGTGCTGCTCGATATCGAGATGCCCGAGATGGACGGCTACCAGACGCTCGAGGCGCTGCAGGCGGACCCGAAGCTACGCGACATCCCGATCGTCATGATGTCGTCGCTGGACGAGATCGACGGCGTGGCCAAGTGTATCGAGATGGGCGCCGAGGACTATCTGTTCAAGCCGGTCAACGCCGTGCTGCTCCGGGCGCGGGTCGCGGCGAGCCTCGAAAAGAAACGTCTGCGCGACCAGCAGCGAGAGCTGTTTCGGAAGTTCGCGACGGCCGAGGTGGCCGAGGAGCTTCTGACGACGGGCTTCGCTCTCGGCGGCAAGCACGTCGACGCCACGGTGATGTTCTCGGACATCCGGTCGTTTACGAGCCTCGTGGAGTCCCGGGGTCCGGCGGAGACGATCGATCTGCTGAGCAGCTACTACACGCTGATGTTCGACGCGATCGGCGGTCAGGGCGGCGTCGTCAACCAGATGGTCGGCGACGGACTGATGGCGCTATTCGGTGCGCCACTGCCCCACGCCGACCACGCCGAGCGTGCGGTGCGCGCAGGCCTCGAGATGCTGGAGCTGATGGCGGGCTTCAACCGCGAGCAAACGGCGCAGGGTAAGCCCGAGATCCGGATCGGTGTCGGCATCGCGTCCGGGCAGGTCATCGCCGGGTACACCGGGACCCAGCGACGGGTGACCTACACGTGCGTCGGGGACACAGTGAATCTCGCCGCCCACCTGGAGGCGCACACCAAGGTCTTGGGGCGGCCGATCCTGATCGAGGAGCACACGCGCGCCGCGTTGAGCATCGCCATCCGCGTGGAGGACCACGGTCCCGTGCAGTTCAAGACCCGGGCTCAGCCCGTACGCGTCTACGCCGTCGTTCCGGAGGGCTGACCGATCGCCGGTGGCCCGTCCTCAGGCCCACCGGCGCTGGCCGCGCCTCAGCTACTTCGGCTGGGGCACAATACGCAGGTAGGGCTTCGGCGCCTTCCAGCCCGCGGGGTACGCCTTCTTCGCGTCCTCGTCGGAGACCGCCGGAATGATGATGACGTCTTGGCCCTGCTTCCAGTTCACCGGAGTGGCCACCTTGTGCTTCGCCGTGAGCTGGCAGGAATCCAGCAGCCGTACCGCAAGCCCTGCGCCGGCCACATCCCATTTGCGAATCAGCCCCACCATGAACTCGTCGTAGGGTTCGAGCCCGGGGAGCGCCAATCCCGTCGGCTCGGCCCG
>JAHFDK010000218.1 GCA_023249095.1 Candidatus Rokuibacteriota bacterium
CTTCCGCGCCGGCGCGATGGGCGTTCCGTTCCTGCCCGCGCTGACGATGCTCGGCTCGGACCTGGTCGGCGTCGGCGGCCTGAAGACGGTGCAGGACCCCTACACCGGCGAGACGCTCGCGGCGGTACCGGCGCTCTTTCCCGACGTGGCGCTCGTGCACGTGCATCGGGCCGACCGGTTCGGCAACTGTCAGATCGACGGCTACCCCCACATGGACGCCGACATCGCGCGCGCGGCGACGACCGTCCTCGTCACCGCCGAAGAGATCGTCTCCGAGGAGGAGACGCGGCGATATCCCGATCGCACGGTCATCCCGGGGTTCGTCGTCGACGCGCTCGTCCTGGCGCCGTTCGGCTCGTTCCCTCACGAGTGCTACGGCCTCTACGAGGCGGACTACGAGCACTTCGCGGAGTACACGGCGGCGATCGACGCGCGCGGGCCCGCGGCCGTCGGCGAGTATCTCGAGCGCTACGTGTACGGGCCGCCGGCGTGGAACGACTATCTCGACCTCTTCGGCGGCGAGCGCCTGGCGCTCCAGGCCAAGCGCGCCAGAGAGCTGACGCGATGACCGAGCCCAGCGCCTTTCTCAGGCCACCACCGGCCGGAGCCGGCCTCGTGCGATCGATACAATGACCGAGCCCAGCGCCTTTCTCAGGCCACCACCGGCCGGAGCCGGCCTCGTGCGATCGATACAATGACCGAGCCCAGCGCCCTTCTCAGGCCACCTTCGGCCGGAGCCGGCCTCGTGCGATCGATACAATGACCGATAGATTCAACGCCGCCGAGCTCCTGGCCGTGATCGCGGCGCGGCAGCTCCGCGACGACACGACGGTCTTCGCGGGCGTCGGTGTGCCGCTCCTCGCCGCGGCGCTCGCCAAGCGGCGCCATGCGCCGCGCCTGACGATGGTCATCGAGGGGGGGATCATCGGGCCCGAGATCGCGCCGGGGCGGCTACCGGTGTCGACCAACGAGATGCGCGCCGGCCACCGGGCAACGATGTTGCCCGGCATCACCGACGCCTTCCTCTTCGCCCAGCGCGGCTTCGTGGACGTCGGCTTCATGGGCGGCGCGCAGATCGATCAGTACGGCAACATCAACACCAGCGTGCTCGGCCCCGACTACTGGCGCCCCAAGGTTCGCCTGCCCGGGACAGGAGGCGCGAACGACATCGCCTCGCTCTGTCGCGAGGTCATCATCGTGACCCCCCACGAGAAGCGGCGCTTCGTTGAACGCGTCGACTTCGTCACGAGCCCCGCGTGGCTCCGGGGCGACGGCTCGCGCCGCGCCGCCGGCCTCCTCTTCGGCGGCGTCTCGCGCGTCGTCACCACGCTCGGCCTCCTCGGGTTCGACCCTGATAGTAAGCGCATGCGGATCGAGGCCACGCACCCGGGCGTCTCGATCGACACGCTGAGACAGAACACCGGTTTCCCCCTCCTCGAGGCCCCGCGGCTCGAGGTCACCGAGCCGCCGTCGGACGAGGAGCTCGAGATGCTGCGGGCCCTCGACCCCGAGCGTCGGTTCCTGGGCTGATCGATGCCGGCGTTCGGACTCGCGCTCAAGAACTTCGTGGGCCCGGGCGAGCACCCCGACATGGACGGCCTCTACGCGTACGCTGTACGGGCCGAGGCGCTGGGCTTCGAGTCGCTCTGGGCGTGGGACCACGTCATCCTCGGCGTCGAGCCGGCGTTCCCAATTCTCGACGCCGTCGGCACGCTGACCGCGATCGCGGCCCGGACCAGCCGCATCAAGCTCGGGACCGGCGTGCTCGTGCTCCCGCTGCGAAACCCGACGGTCGCGGCGAAAGCGCTCGGCACGCTCGACGTGGTCTCGAAGGGCCGGCTGATCCTGGGCGTGGCCGCCGGCTGGTACGCACGGGAGTTCGACGCCGTCGGCGTGCCGTTCAAGCGGCGCGGCCGGCTCTTCGAGCGGAATCTCGAGATCCTTACGCGCCTCTGGACCGACGACCGCGTCACCCTCCAGGTCGACGAGCTCAACCTGCGCGAGGCCGTGATGCTACCGCGCCCCGTCCAGCGACCGCGTCCGCCCATCCTGATCGGCGGCTACGTGGACGCGGTCCTGAAACGCGTCGCCACGCGTGGCGACGGCTGGCTGACGTACTTCTACACGCCGGAGAGCTATCGCCGCTCATGGGAGAAGATCGTCCGATTCGCGCAGGAAGCCGGGCGGGACCCGAGGACGCTCTCCGGCACGAACCAGCTCGCGATCTACGTCGGTCGCTCGCGCGAGGCGACCGAGGCGCCGATGCGCCGCTGGCTCGAAACCGAGTGGGACGTCGCCGCCTGGAGCGAGTCCACGATCGAGCACGCGATCCGCGGGAGCGCCGACGAGTGCGTCGACCAGCTTCGCGCCCACGCCGAGTCGGGCGTCGACCGCATCGTCCTCATTCCCTACCGCTACGACCCCGACCAAGTCGAGCAAATCGCCCAGGAAATTCTCCCTCGCCTCGCCCCGACCGCGTCGGACGCGAATCGCGAGCGGCGTTAGTGTCCCATCCGAGAAGTCCCGTTATCGATCACGAAACGCCGGCGGCGACGGGCGGGTGCGGGGCGAGCGGGTGCGGTAGGGGTCGACCGGACCCGTTCCCGAAAACCGGCGGCGGACGCCACGCGCCCGGATGGAGCCCAGCCGCGGCGGAGCAAGCGCACGCGTGCCGCGTGGTCCAGTCGACCCCTACCACACCCGGCCGCCCCGCACCCGCCCGTCGCCTCTGCCGCCAAGCGATCGTTGATATGAGCCCGCCGAAGGAAAGCTAAATGGCCGACCGGCGCGAGACGTTCGAGCGTGCGCTGGCGCCCGAGCCCGGGCGGGTTCGGGCTGCCCTCCTCCGCGTGCCTGGAGGGCACCGCGAGCGCCGACACCATGCCCGACCTGGCGCCGCGGGCTGGCGAGCTGGTCGTCCGCAAGCGCGGCTACGACGCGTTCGTCGGCACGCCCCTCGACGGCGCGCTACGGGCGCGGAACGTGACTTCGCTCGTGGTCACCGGTACGATGACGGACATCTGCGTGCTGGCGACGGTGATCGGCGCGCTCCACCGGGAGTACCGGGTCACCGTGGTCGAGGACGGCGTGGCGACGCTCTGGCCAGAGATTCAACGGGCCACCCTCGACATCATCAGGCGCGCCTACGGCCGCGCCGTGACCAGCAAGGAAGTCGCCGACCAGATCTCGAAGTGGTGAGGAGGGCGCGATGAGTCAACTGCTGCGCTTCTCGGGCGTCATGCCCGCCAACGTGCTTCCCTTCACGGCCGACCTGGCGATCGACGAGCCCGCGTACCGCCGGCACCTCCGCTGGCTCGCCGACACGCGAGGCGTCACCGGCATCGTCGCCAACGGTCACGCCTCGGAGGTCTCCTCGCTCAACCGTGAGGAGCGCAAGCGCTCGCTGGCGATCGCGCTGGACGAGGTCGGCGCGGCATGCCCGGTCATCGCCGGCATCTACTCCGACGGCACGCAGGAGGCGGTGGACCTCGCCCGCGACGCTCGGGCGGCGGGCGCGGCGGGCGTGCTGGTTTTCCCGCCGACGCTCTTCATGTGGGGCGCCCAGCTCAAGCCGGACATGGTGCTTCGCCACTTCTCCGAGATCGCGGCCGGCGCCGATCTGCCGATCGTCGTGTTCGAGTACCCGCCCGCCTCGAGGATCGGCTACTCACCGGAGACACTCGCGACGCTCGCCGAGATCCCACAGGTCGTGGCCGTGAAGGACTGGTCAAACGAGATCGTCGCCTTCGAGGCGAATCTCCGTGCGCTGCGCGCGACCGGTCGCCCGGTGGCGATGCTCTCGGCCTTCACGATGTCGCTGATGGCGACCTTTCTGCTCGGCGCCGACGGCACGATCTCCGGAATGGGCAGCGTCACCGCCGACTTTCAGGCCGAGCTGTTCGAGGCGTGCGGCAAGGGCGACCTGGACGGCGCACGGCGGATCAACGACCGTCTGGCGCCGCTGGTGTCCGTCTTCTACGCGCCCCCCTTCGTGGACATGCACAACCGGATGAAGGAAGCGCTCGTCCTCCTCGGGCGGATCCCGGCCGCCCACGTCCGGCCCCCGCTGACGCCCGTTGGCGGTGCGGAGCGGGAGGCGATCCGCCGGGCGCTTGCCGCATCTGGCCTCGTCGCAGAGCGGCGCTAGGCTTTCCAACCTCTGAGAGGAGCGAGGCGACCATGAATCTTGGAATCAAGGGCAAGAACGCGATCGTCTGCGCCGCCAGCAAGGGGCTCGGCAAGGGCTGCGCCATGTCCCTGGCCCGCGAGGGCGTGAACATCACGATGAACGCTCGCACGAAGGACGCGCTCGAGGCCGCCGCGAAGGAGATCCGCGACGCCACCGGCGTGCGCGTGACGACCGTCGCGGGCGACATCACGACCGACGCGGTGCAGGCCGCACTGCTCCAGGCGTGCCCGGCGCCCGACATCCTCGTGAACAACGCGGGCGGCCCGCCGCCGGGCGACTTCCGCGAGTGGGACCGCGAGATCTGGCTCAGAGCGCTCGACGCGAACATGCTCACGCCGATCTTCCTGATCAAGGCGACCGTGGACGGCATGATCGCCCGGCGCTTCGGCCGCATCGTCAACATCACCTCGGTCTCGGTGAAGTCGCCCATCGAGAGCCTCGGCCTGTCCAACGGCGCCCGCGCCGGCCTCACGGGCTTCATCGCCGGCCTGTCCAGAAAGACCGTCGCCCACAACGTCACGATCAACAACATCCTGCCCGGCCCCTTCGACACCGATCGGCTGCGCTCCAACATCGCGGCCCAGGCGAAGGCCAGCGGCAAGCCGGTCGAGCAGGTCGCCCGGGAGCGCCAGGCCCAGAACCCCGCGGGACGCTTCGGCACCGCGGCGGAGTTCGGCGAGGTGTGCGCGTTCGTCTGCAGCGCCCAGGCCGGCTACATCACCGGCCAGAACTTCGTCCTGGACGGCGGCGCGTACCCCGGCACGCTTTAAAGGTGGTCGGGGGTGAACCTTGCGCGGTCAGACCAGTTAGTGTAGATAGGGAAAACATTTCCAGGGAGGACAAAACGATGGCAGAGCGCTGGCACGACGAAGCCTGGGCGAAGGACATGTGGTGGAGCGGCAAGACGACCCGGCGGAAGTTCCTCGCGCTCTCGTCGACGGCGGCCGGCGCCCTCGGCGCGACCGTGCTGGTTCCGGCGCCGTGGCGGGAGGCATTCGGGCAGGCCAAACCGTACAAGGTCGGGGTGCTCCAGCCGCTCTCCGGCACGGCCGCGGCCGGCGGCAAGACCGCGCTGGTCGGCACCCAGATGGCCGTGGAGCGGATCAACCAGTCGGGTGGCGTCAACGGTCGCCCCATCGAGCTGGTGGTCGCCGACTACGAGTCGAAGCCCGACGTGGGCCGCCGCAAGGCCGAGAAGCTCGTGCTCGAAGACAAGGTCGACGTCGCCGAGGGCGGCTACCTCTCCAACGTGTGCCTCGCCTGCATGCCGGTCTTCGAGGAGCACCGGACCGTCTGGATGATCGGCGTCTGCCTGGACACCACGATCACGACGACCAAGTGCAGCCGGTTCGTCTTCCGGCCCTTCGACTACGCGCCGGCGCAGGCGGTCGCGATCTCTCCGTACCTCGTCAACAAGATGGGGAAGAAGTGGCACATCGCCTATCTTGACTACGCGTGGGGTCAGTCAACGCGGGACGCTTATCTCCAGCAGATCAAGAAGGCAGGTGGCGAGGTCGTCGAGACGACCGGCATCCCGCTAGGCACGTCCGACATGGCGCCCTTCGTCTCGAAGATCACCGGGAGCTTCGACGGGCTTTTCGGCATCTTCTTCGGCGCGAACGGCATCAACTTCACGAGCGCGATCTACGACCTTGGCCTCACCAAGAAGTACAAGTACGCCGGCGACGGTGCCATTGCGGAGTCGACATCTCTCCCCGCGCTCGGCCAAAAGATCGAGGGGTTCGTCGGCATCAACCGCTACCTCCCCGTGCTCGACCCGCCGCTGAACACGCCCCATCACAAGAAATTCTTCGACCAGGCGGTGACGGCGCTGAAGAAGATCGATCCATCGGGTCCCCTACCGGACCGCTACGTCCAGTCGAACTTCGAGGCCATGAATTTCCTGAAGCTCGGCATCCAGAAGTCGGGGTTCCGCGGCCGCGAGGACACGATGAAGCTCATCGAGGCGCTCGAGGGCATGGAGGTCAAAGAGGGCGACGACTTCCCGCAGGGCGACAAGACGCTGCGGAAGGAAGACCATCAGGCCTTCCTTCGGGAGTTCATCTTCACGATTCAGGGGGGCAAGCACAAAATCGTGGAGGTGGTGCCCAAGGAGAAAACGTTCTTCCCGCCGGCGTGCAAGTTCGTTTAGGGAATGTCTAGAGCCGAGCGGTGCCACCAGGTGGCACCGCCCAGCTCCCCCTCGTGCGCGTGTCCAATACGACTGCCCGATCGCCCATCTTGACCACCGAGGCGCTGACGGTCCGCTTCGGCGGGCTGGCCGCGCTTACGAACGTGTCTCTCCGCGTGCCGGCCGGGGAGATCCGCGGGATCATCGGCCCCAACGGCGCCGGGAAGTCCACCTTCTTCAACTGTCTGACCGGCGTGCTCCGGCCGACGAGCGGCCGGATCATGTTCAACGGCGAGGACATCTCGGGCCTGCCCCCGTACACCATCTCCCGGAAGGCGATCGCGCGCTCCTACCAGATCACCAACCTCCTGCCGGGTGCCACGGCCTTGGAAAACGTCCGGATCGCCAGCCAGTCCCGCCACCACAACTGGAGCATGCTGCGCCACCACCGGGCGTACCGCGACGTCATCGACCGCGCGCGCGCCGTCCTCGCCGACGTCGGCCTCGCCGGCAAGGAGGACGAGCTCGCGGTGAATCTCTCGCACGGCGAGCAGCGCAACCTCGAGATCGGCATCGCGCTCGCCACGGAGCCGAAGCTCCTCTGCCTCGACGAGCCGACGGCCGGGATGAGCGTGGCCGAGACCCACGCCACGGTGGACCTGATCCGGCAGATCGCCCGTGACCTCACGATCCTCATCGTGGAGCACGACATGGAGGTCGTGATGGGCCTCGCCCACACGATCACGGTGCTGAACTACGGCGAGGTGCTGGCCGAGGGCCGGCCGGCGGAGATCCAGGCCAACCCGAGGGTCCAAGAGGTCTATCTCAAGACCTGATGCTCGTCCTCGAGAACGTCGACGCCCACTACGGCAAGTCGCACGTGCTCCACGGCGTGTCGATCGAGGTGCGCGCAGGCGAGGTGGTCGGCCTGCTCGGCCGCAACGGCGTGGGCAAGACCACGACGCTCAAGGCCATCATGGGAATGGTGCGCCGGACGCGCGGCCGTATCACGTTCGAGGACCGGGACCTCGGCGGCGTGCCACCCCACGGCCTGGCCGGGCTCGGCATCGCGTGGGTGCCGGAGGAGCGGCGGATCTTCCGCCTGCTGACGGTGCTCGAGAATCTCCGCACAGGGCTCGACCGTCCCGGGGTCACGCCAGACCGCCGCGAGCGGCTGCTCGAGAAGGTCTACAGCTACTTCCCGATTCTGAGAGAGCGACGCAATCAGGCCGGCGGAACACTGTCGGGCGGCGAGCAGCAGATGCTCGCCATCGCGCGCGCGATGATGCTCGAGCCGAAGATCATCCTGCTCGACGAGCCCACCGAGGGGCTCATGCCCCGCATGGTCGCCCAGATCCAAGAGATCGTGCACGCGCTCCACCGGGACGGGGTGGCCATTCTCCTGGTCGAGCAGAACGTTCCGCTGACGCTCGACGCCGCCGCGCGCGTCTACATCATGGAGAAGGGCGCCGTGCGGCATCATGCCTCGGCGGCCGAGCTGCGCGCCGACCAGCGCGTCATCCACGAATACCTGGGGGTCTGACATGGACCAGATCATCATTCAGACGCTCCACGGCCTGGTCAATGGGATGGTCCTCGCGATGGTCGCCTCGGGCCTCACGCTCATCTTCGGAATCATGGACATCGTCAACTTCGCTCACGGCGACCTCATGATGCTCGGCGCGTTCGTCGGCGCCAGCGTGCTGGGCGTGACCGGGAACTACTGGCTGGCCCTGGTCGTCGCGGCGATCGTCATCGCCGTGCTCGGCGCCCTGCTGCAGGTCACGACGCTGCGGCCGCTCATCGGGCGCGACCCGCTGACGACGATCCTCGCCACGTTCGGCGTCTCGCTGGTGATCCAGAAGTACGCGCTCTGGCAGTGGGGCCCGTCCGTGCGCCGGATCAGCGAGCCGGTGCCCGGTGAGTTCACGCTCTTCCACCTCCAGTATCCCTGGTACCGGGTCGCCACCGCGGTGCTGGCCGGCCTGATCATCGGCGGCCTGTGGCTCTTCCTGAAGTACGGCAAGTACGGCATCTGGATCCGGGCCACGACTCAGGATCGCGTGATGGCGCAGGCCATGGGGATCCCGGTCCCGCTGGTCTACACGGCGGTGTTCGCCATCGGCTCGGCGATGGCGGCGGCGAGCGGCGTGCTCTTCGGCCCGTTCGCCGGTGTCACTCAGACGATGGGCTTCGACTTCACGCTGCGCGCGTTCATCGTGGTCGTCGTCGGCGGCATGGGCAACCTCGGCGGCTCGATCCTGGCCTCGATCTTCGTCAGCCTCCTCGAGAGCTACGCCTCGATCGTCGTGAGCCCTGCCCAGGCGGTGATCGTCTCGTTCGTCGTGCTGGTCCTGACGATGCTCTTCCGGCCCACCGGGCTCTTCGTCCCGACGCCCAAATGACCGCGATGCCGGCCGCGCGGCCGACGCCACCCGCCACCGCCTACTGGATCGGGTTCGCCGTCGTGGTCGTGCTCCTGATCGTCGCGCCTCTCGTGCTTCCGCCGTTCTGGCAGCGCTTCGCCACCGAGATTCTGGTCTGGGGGCTCCTGGCGATGTCCTCCGACATCCTGATCGGCTACACCGGCATGGTCTCGTTCGGGCACTCGGCGTTCTTCGGTCTCGGCATGTACGGCGCCGCCACCGCGCTCCTCACGGTGAAGCCCCCGAGCCTCGGACTTGCTCTGCTCTATGGCCTGGTCGCCGCCGGCGCCGCGGCCGTCTTCGTCGCCTACTTCGCGACCCGGCTGCGCGACATCTACTTCGCGATCTCGACGCTCGTCTTCTCGCAGATCTTCTACGTCATCATCTTCACCTGGACGGAGGTCACCGGCGGCGAGAACGGCCTCACCTTCAGCCAGCCGCGTCTCACGATCCCCGGGATCTGGAGCGACCGCTTCACGCCCGTGACCTTTCACTGGTTCGTGCTGGCGGTCGTGGTGCTCTCCTACCTGCTGGTCCGGCGGATCACCCAGTCGCCGTTCGGCATGGTGCTCCAGTCCATCCGCGAGAACGAGCCGCGCACGCGCGCGATCGGCTATCACGTCGAGCGTTACAAGATCGTGGCGGTGATGCTGTCCGGTCTCTTTGCAGGTCTTTCGGGCGTTCTCTACGCGCTGCAGAACAAGTTCGCCGCGCCCGACTTCGTCTTCTTCGTCGTGTCGGGCGAGGTCGTGATCTTCAACGTGATGGGCGGGATGGGCACGCTGGTGGGGCCGTTCGCGGGCGCGGCGTTCTTCCTGCTCCTGCGCGAGGGGCTCTCCCGTTTCCTCACCGAGTACTACCTCATCCCCCTCGGCATCATCTTCATCATCATGATCATCTTCCTGCCGCAGGGGCTGCTCGGCTTCCTGCGCCGACGGCTGAACACCTAGGTCGCGAGCGACGCGCTAGCGACTCACGGCCGCGCCAGCGAAAGACGCGTCCGTGCTTCCCGGCAGGCGACCACGGCCGCCGCATAGCCCACCAGCAGGGGGTGAGGGCTGGCCGCCGTCGAGCGGGCCTGCGGGAGAAACAGCGTGGCCACGAAGAACGGGTGATCGGGAATCTCGACGATCCTGATCTCGCCCGCGTCTCCCACGCCGCTCACCCGAAGGCCGCACGCCTCGAACTGCAGGCGATAGTCGGGGTTCACCCCGTAGTTGCAGTAGTAGTCCTCGATGGCGTCGGCCGAGCCGTAGAGCCGGGCGGCGCGGGTGCGGGGAACGAGGACGATGCGCTGCCGCTGACCGACGAGCGAGCAGGCCAGCGGCGTGATGACGAGTCGCTCGGCGTCTGGGTTCGTCTCGGCGTGGTCGGCGTCTCGGAACCCGAGAACGTTGCGCGCGAACTCGACGATCGCGTGCTGAAAGCCGCCTCAGGTGCCGACCAGGGGAACGCCGCGCTCGCGCGCGTAGCGGACCGCCGCGAGGGCGCCATCCATGCTGCGATACGGGCTTGCCGGCGCGATCCAGATGCCGTCGTACGCGGCCAGCCGCTCGTCCCAGTCGCCGGCCGCGTCGGTGGGCACCCACTCGAAGCGAAGCCCGAGGTGCTCGAGCGCCTCGCTCGTGAACTGGTGGGTGCGGTTCGCAGGGTCGAAGTCACCCACGACGCCGATCATGGGGGCCGCGCTGGTCATCGTGCCGGCCAAAATCCTATCACGTCCGGTCCGACGTGAAGAGAGAACCCGCCGCGTGGCAGGGGGTCACGCTGCAGGGGGCCGGGATGGGTCGCAGCGACCCGTTCCCTCCAAGTGCCGACGGACGGATCGCGCATGATGGAGCCCAGCCGCAAAGGGTATGCGCACGCGTGCCGCGTGGTCGCGCGACCCATCCCGGCCCCCTGCAGCGTGACCCCCTGCCACG
>JAHFDK010000467.1 GCA_023249095.1 Candidatus Rokuibacteriota bacterium
CAGCTCTGCCTCGGCACCATGACCTTCGGCCTGCAGTGCGACGAGGTCAGCTCGGTCGCTATTCTCGATCGCGCCGCCACCGGCGGTATCACGTTCCTCGACACCTCTGACGTGTACCCCATCGGTGGCAACCTCGACACGGTGGGGCGCACGGAGGAGATCCTCGGTCGCTGGCTCCAGGGACGCCGTCAGGACTTCGTGATCGCCACCAAGTGCTTCGGCGCCATGAGCGCCCGCCCCTGGGACCAGGGGCTCTCGCGCAAGCACATCCTCGACGCGATCGACGGCTCGCTGCGCCGGCTCCGCACCGACTACGTGGACCTCTACCAGCTCCATCATCCCGATCCGTCGACACCGATCGACGAGAGCCTGCGCGCGCTCGACGACGTAGTGCACGCAGGCAAGGCGCGATACGTCGGCTGCTCGAACTACTTCGCGTATCAGGTGGCGCGCGCGCTGGGGCGAAGCGAGCTTCTCGGTCTGGCGCGCTTCGCCTGCGTGCAGCCCCGCTACAACCTTCTCTACCGCCAGGTCGAGCGCGAGCTGTTGCCGCTCTGCGCCGAGGAGGGACTGGGTGTGATCGCCTATAACCCGATCGCGGGCGGCCTCCTCTCCGGCAAGCACCGCCGCGAGGCCGGCCCGATGCCGGGCACGCGCTTCACGCACCCGACGGCGGGCGCGCGCTACCGGGAGCGTTACTGGCACGAGCGCGAGCTCGAGACCGTGGAGGCCCTCCGCCCGCTCGCTGCGGAGGCCGGACTATCGATGGTCCAGATGGCCGTCGCCTGGGTGCTGGAGAATCCGATCATCACCGCGCCGATCATCGGCGCCAGCCGCCCGGAGCAGCTCGACGACGTGCTCGCCGCCGCCGACAAGGGCCTCGATCACGGTCTCAAGGCGCGCCTGGACGAGCTCACGCGCGAATACCGCTGGGGTGACGACATTCGCTGATCCCGCCGTGAGAACGCCGGGGGAAGACAGCGAAGAATGCCGGGGGAGTTTGAGGGGGGTCGCCCCACTCAATAACAAAGGAAGGAGCCGAGCATGACCCGTATCGCGATCCTGGACGACTATCAAGGCGTTGCCCGTCGTATGGCCGACTGGGCGAGTCTCCCCGCGGGGACCGAGCTGGTCGTCTTCGCCGACCATCTAGATAATCCCGGCGCGGTGGCCGGCCGACTCGCCGACTTCGACGCGGTGGTGGCCATGCGTGAGCGGACCCCGTTTCCGCGGGCGCTCCTCGAGAAGCTGCCGCGGCTCAGGCTTCTGGTGACGACGGGAATGCGCAACGCGTCGATCGACGTGGGCGCGGCCGTGGAGCGTGGGGTCGTCGTCTGCGGGACCGCGGGGCTCCCCTACCCGACGGCCGAGCTAGCGTGGGGCCTCATCCTCGCCCTCGTTCGCCGCATCCCGATCGAGGATCGCGCCACGCGCGAGGGCCGGTGGCAGGTGAGCTGCGGGCTCGGCCTGAACGGCAAGACCCTCGGCGTCATCGGACTCGGCGGGCTCGGCTCGCGCGTGGCCAAGGTCGGCCGAGCGTTCGAGATGGACGTGATCGCCTGGAGCCAGAACCTCACGGCCGCGCGCGCCGCCGAGGCGGGGGCCACGCTCGTGGCCAAGGACGAGCTGCTGGCTCGCGCGGACGTGGTGAGCATTCATCTCGTGCTCGGCGATCGCACGCGTGGGCTCATCGGAGCGCGCGAGCTGTCCCGGATGAAGCCGACGGCCTACCTGGTCAATACCTCGCGCGGCCCCATCGTCGACGAAGCCGCGCTCGTCACCGCGGTCCATCAGGGAACGATCGCGGGCGCGGGCCTCGACGTGTACGACGAGGAGCCGTTACCGCTCGACCACCCCCTGCGCAACCTCCCGAACACGGTGATCACGCCGCATCTCGGCTACGTGACCGAAGAGGGTTACCGGATCTTCTACGGACAGGCGCTGGAGGACGTGAAGGCCTGGCTTGCCGGCAAGCCGGTCAGGGAGCTACGCCCCTGAGCGGAGCGACCCCATGCCCCTACCGGCAATGCGGCAGCACTTCTCGAGCGAACAACGTCATCGACTGTTTGACCATGGCGTGATCCATCAACCCGCCTTGATTGAAGTAACAGATGAACTCATCCATCTCGTACTCACGCCGTAAAGCTCGTACCCGCTGCACGCAATAGTCCGGATCGCCAAAGACGGCCATCTCGCGGTCGACGTCCTCGTACGTTACCCTCTGGATCCGGGCGAGGACCTGCCGAAAGGCCTCGAAGCTCTTGATGTCCGCGTCGCCGAGCGGTCGAAGCCGCTCCCCGGCCTCACGCAAGAAGTGAAGCAGACTCGTCTCACACTCCCGGCGCGCCTGCGCTCGGCTCGCCGCGACGTGCACCGGAAACGCGAGGGCGGCGTCACCCCGGGTGCCGGCAGGGAGGGCGCCGCGATACACCGCCAGACCCTCTTTCAGCTTGTCCGGGGGATTGATGAGCGGCGTGGCGAAGATGGGAAGTCTGCGGCGCGCGGCGAGCGGGAACGTGTCGGGGCTATTCGCGGCGATCCGCACCGGGGGATGGGGTGTTTGCACGGGTTTCGGAACCACCGTCAGGTCGCGCGCCCGAAAGTATTTCCCGTGGAACGAGAAGTGCTTTTGCGTCCACGCCTGGAGAATGAAGTCGAGCGCCTCCTCGAAGCGTTCCCGGCTCTCTTCCTGGGGTATCTCGTATCCCGCGTAGTGCACCGGGGCCGTGCCGCGCCCCACCCCGAACTCCAGTCGGCCGTTGCTGAGGATGTCGGCGATGGCCGCTTCTTCGGCGATCTTCACCGGGCTGTGCAGGGGCAGGAGCGTCACCGCCGTCCCCAGGCGAATCCTCGTCGTGCGTTGCGCGGCGGCGGCCAGCACCATGAGTGGATCGGCCAGGATCGAGAACGCGCGGCTGAAGTGGAGCTCGCCGAGCCACACGGTATCGAATCCCAGGACATCCCCGAGCTCGATCTGCGCGATGAGGTCCTGGTACCGCTGACGCTCCGAATCCGCGTCGGCGCACGGCAGCTGGTCGAAGAAGCCGAAACGCATATCCCCTCCTCACGCCTTCTTCAGGGTCAGCCCGATGAGTCGGTCGGCCCGGTCTTGTCGGTCGAGGTCGCGGCAGGTCGCGATGATGTCTTCGAACTGTCCCGCCGGGATCGGGAGCCCGGGGACGACGCCGCGAATGCGGCGCGCCTCCTCGTCGAAGTCCCAGATGAACTCGCGCCCGGTGGACTGCTTCGTGTAGCTCTTCCCATCCTTCGTGTAGATCGTGATCCGCGGGCCGAAGAGCGTCATTCGGTGCGACGGGATGAGCGTCACCCGCTTCATCAAGAA
>JAHFDK010000030.1 GCA_023249095.1 Candidatus Rokuibacteriota bacterium
GAGCTCGGCCATCCGGATGACTCGCGGCGACGGATCTTCGCGGCGCGGGATGGATCGGGCCGCACCGTCGCCTTCATCACCTACGTCCCCGTGTGGGGCGAGACGCCCGGCTATCTCCACGACCTCACGCGGCGCCTCCCCGACGCCCCCGCCGGCGCCATGGAGCTGATCAACGCGCACGCGCTGGAGCGGATGAGAGCGCAGGGCGTGCCCGTCCTGCACTTCGGGTTCACGCCGTTCATCGTGGACGACGCGGAGCCTTCGGGCGCGAGCCGCCTCGCCGCGTGGTTGATCCGCGAGCTCGGTCGGCGTGGCGCGATGCTGTACCCGGCGATGAGTCAGGCGCGTTACAAGCTCAAGTGGGGTCCGGACATCGTCGAGCGCGAGTACCTGGCCGCCCGTCCGCTCTCGATCCGTGGCGTCATCGACCTGTTAAGACTCACCCGCTCCCTGTAGAGCGTCGCGCGGAGGCGTGCGTGAAGGATCCGCGAGGAACGTTCGTCGTCGTCAACCCGGCTTCGGGAGCCGGTACCACGGGGCGGCGCTGGGACCGTATCGCGCGCACGCTGCGCCGCGAGCTGGGGGCGTTCGAGCACGCGATCACCGATGGGCCGCGTCACGCGACTGCCCTGACCCGGCGGGTGCTCGATGACGGCTTCACGCGGATCGTCGCCGTCGGCGGTGACGGAACGCTGAGCGAGGTCGCGAACGGCTTCTTCGACGGGCGCCGACCGCGGGCGCCCGACGCTATTCTCGGCGTGATCCCGCGCGGCACGGGCTCCGACTTCGCGCGCACCCTCGGCATCGAGCCGGCGCTCGACACCGCCTGCGCCCAGCTCGCCCGCGGCACCACGCGCGTGATCGATGTCGGGTACGCGCAGTTTCTCGATCACCGCGGGCGCCCGACCGAGCGCGTCGTCCTGAACGCGGCGTCGTTCGGCTGCGGCGGCGCCGTCGCCACCGCGGTCGGCGCGCGCTCCAAGCGCCTCGGCGGCAAACTCGCGTTCATGCTGGCCACGGCGCGGACGCTGCTGCGCTACCACGACCAGAGCGTCTCCGTGCGCGTCGACGACGGCGCCCTCGAGACGCTGACGATCACGTGCTGCGTCGTCTGCAACGGCCGCTTCTTCGGCGGCGGCATGCACGTCGCCCCAGAAGCCAGCCTTGACGACGGCCGCCTCGACATCACGGTGTGGCAGGGTTTCGGCTTCCACGACTTTATCGTCAAGCGCCGCGCGCTCTACGACGGCATGCACGTCCACGATCCCGGGACACGAACGCTCCGCGCCGTGCGCCTGTACGCCGCGAGCGACGAGCGCGTGCCACTCGAGATCGACGGCGAGGCCGTCGGTGCCCTGCCCGCCACATTCGAGATCATTCCCGCCGCTCTGCGCGTCGTGGCGTGAGGCGAGACGACCCCCCCCCGGGCTCGGCCTCGGAGCGGCCGGCTGCGTCGCCATGGCTATCGCGGCGGGCGTTCGCCCGGGAGCGTGACGCCGAAGTGCTGCGCGAGCGCGAGTGTGCGCCCGACCCACTTCGGCACGTGCAGGCTCGTGAAGAGCGCGTGCGCGGCCCGGAGGCTCTGGACAACGCCCTCGCGATCGTGCCGGGCGTGCGCGAGCGCGGCGAGATCGAGGTGCGTGCGCCCGAGCTCGTAGCGCGAGTGGCTGGCGGTGAAGATCCCGAGCGCGGCGTCGAGATGCGCCGCCGCGGCGTCGAGGTCACCGCGGTCCTGGGCGATGCGCCCGAGGGCCTGCTCGGCCCAGCCGATGCCCGTGCGGAAGTTGGCGTCGCGCGTGACGACCAGCCCCTGCATGGCGAGGTCCCAGGCGCGCTCCACCCGACGTTCCTGGCGGACGGCTTCGGCGAGGAAGACCGAGAACCACCCCTGGAAGGGCCGGTAGCGGAACTGGCCGAGTCGCTGAACCGAGCTCTCGAGCGGCGGGATCGCGCGCGCCACCTCGCCCTTCTCGAGGTAGGCGAAGCCCAGGAGGCCCCTGCCAATCGCACGGTTGAGCGGGTCCGGCGCGAGGTCGAGCGCGCGCTGGCACGCCGCGATACCGGCGTCCGCCTCGCCGACACTGGCGTAGATGATGCCTGTCACCCACTGGGCGATGGTCTGCAGGCGCGCGTCGCCGATGGCCTCGCCGATCGCGTGTGCGCGCCCCTCCGCCGCGAGCGCGGGCTCGAACTCGCCCGTCTGCGCGTGGTTGAGCCCCACGGCCCAGTGCGCGTCGCCCAGCCACCAGCGCTCGTCCGTCCGCTCGAGGAGCGCGATGGCGCGCCGCCCATACTCGATCCCCTCACGCGCCTGTCCCGAGAAGGCGGCGGCCATGGCGAGCAGCGAGTACGCCTTGCCCATCGTCCCCTTGTCGCCGCACCGCTCGGCCTCGGCGATCGCGCGCTGGGCGTTCTGGATCGCGCGCTCGTCCTGGCCGAGGAAGCTGTAGGTCCTTCCCACCAGGAAGTAGTAGTGCGCCGCGACTCCCGGATCGCCGAGCCGCTCGAGCCGCTCCTCGTGCCGCAGCAGGAGGTCGAGGATCTCCTGGAACCGGCCGAGCGGAATGAGCGACGAGCCCTGCCGGAGCAGGAGGTCGAGCAGCCGCCTGTCCCGCACCTCGGCCGGCAGCCGATCCACGTGCGCGACGGCCGCGTCGAGCGCGCGCACCGCCGCCTCGTGCGCGTAGCTCCGGGCCGCGCGCTCGGCGGAGCGCGTGAGGTACTCGACCGCCTTCGCGCTCTCCTCCGTCTGCGAGTAGTGATAGGCGAGGCGATCGTTGACCTGCCCCGGCGGCTCGGGAGAGCGCGATTCCAGGGCGCGCCCGGCGGTCGCGTGCAGAGCGCGCCGGTCGTCCGAAGGCAGCGCCTCGTACGCGACCTCGTGGGTGAGCGCGTGCCGGAACACGTACGTCGTCTCGCCGCCGCGAGCGCCCTCGTACAGGAACTCGAGGCGCTGGAGCTCGACGAGATGCGGGTCGGCCGGTCCGTCCCAGACCGCCTCGATCAACCCGCGCGAGAACTCGCGGCCGAGCACGGCGGCGGTCTCGAGAAACCGTCGGGTCTGCTCGGGCAGCCGCTCGATCCGCGCGAGCAGCACCTGCTGGATGGTGTCGGGCACCGCCACCGCGGGCGCGTCGTCGCCCCGCGCGCCGACGACGCGGGACAGCTCCTCGAGAAAGAAGGGGTTGCCCTCGGCCTTGTCGAGGATGAGCCGCGTGAGCGGCTCCGGAATGCGCTCCCCGCCGAGGACCGAGCGCACCACCGCGAGGCTGTCCTGCTCCGTGAGCGGCTGGAGCGCGATCTGCGTGACGTACGACTTCGCGACCCACGGCGGACGATAGCCGGGCCGCGACGTCGTCAGCAGCATCACTGGCAGCCCGGCCAGGTGCTCGACCAGGAACGCGAAGCAGTCCTCGGAGGCCTTGTCGATCCACTGGAGGTCCTCCGCGACGTAGACGATGGGCCGCTGGCGGCTGCCCCTGGCGATCATCTCGCGCAGCACGTCGAGGATGCGCGCCTTGAGGGCCTCGCCGCTCAGAACGTCGAGGCGCTCGGTGCCCTCCGTCACGCCGAAGAGCTGCAGGAGGTACGGCGCCACCTCTTCGGCGTCGATCTCGAGCTGGCCGAGCGCGGCGACGCTCTTCTCGCGGATGCGCTGGGGGCCGTCGCTCTCGGCGATGCGCAGCGTCTGGCGGAGGATGTCGAGGATGAGGAAGTACGGGACCGCGCTCGCGTAGGGCAGGCAGCGTCCCCGGAGGAGCGTGACGGCCTCGCGCCGGAGGCCCTGGCGGAGCTCGAAGAGTAGCCGCGACTTGCCGATGCCCGCCTCCCCCACGATGCCGACGACCTGGCCGTGTCCGCGCATCGCCGCGCGCGCGCGGGCCTGCAGGAGCTGCAGGTCGTCCTCGCGGCCGACGAAGCGCGCCATCCGGGCGCCGACGCCGAGACCCGGCCGCTCGCGGCCGACGAGCCGGCAGACGCGCCCGGCGGCCGTGGCCGCCGCCTCGAGCGGCTGGAGGCGGAAGCGCCGACCGAGCAGCGAGGCCGCGGCCTCACTCGCGACGATCGCGCCCGCCTCACCCGCGCCGACGAGGGCATCCAGCGCCGCCCACGCCTCACGCTTGGCGTCGAGATCGATCTGCGGGCCGTCCGGCGCCTCGGCGATGAGCGCCTGCGCGAAGTGGATGGCGATCCGGGTCCCCACCACTTGGAGCTCGTCGCCGCGCGCGCGCTCCGCCGCCTTCTGGATCGCGAGCGCGGCGTGCGCCGTCACGCGCGGCGCGTCCTCCGCCGTCTCCGAGCCGAACACGGCGACCATGCCCGCGGGCGAGAGCTCGGCGACCCGGCCGCCGAAGCTGCGTACCTTCTCGACGAACATCTGGATCGCCCGGCTGCCCGGCACCGGCGATTCCGACTCCGGCGCGACCACGACGGCGCGCAGGAGCGCCAGACGCCTGCGGTCCCACCGCACCGCGGCGGGCGCCGCGGCGGGTGGCGGCGGCGACGCCGGGGCGGGCAGAGCGGTGGACGGCGGCGCGGCGGCGATGGAGCGGCGGACGCGTGCGCCGCTCTCCCGGACGAGACGGTGCTTCTCGATCCGGTAGCGGAGGGTGTTGCGCGAGACGCCGAGCCGCAGGGCCGCGCGCGAGATGTTCCACGCGGTCTCGCGGAGGGCCTCGAGCAGATGCTGTCGCTCGACGTCGCCGACGGCGTCGACGAGCCGGCGGCCGTGCGTGCCCCTGGCCGGGAGCGCCGGCGCCGGGATGAGATCGTCGGCCAGGGCGTCGGGCAGCGTGAGCATCCCGGCCGTCACCACCGACGACTCGGAGTCCAGGGCCACCCGCTCGATGACGTTCGAGAGCTCGCGGACGTTGCCCTGCCACCCATAGGCGAGGAGCGCGGCACGTGCGTCGGGGGCGAACGACATCGGCTCCAGGGAGTGGTCGGCGCAGGCGCGCGCCAGGAAATGCTCGGCGAGCGGGAGGATGTCCTCGACGCGCTCTCGGAGCGCCGGCAACCGGAGGTTCAGGACGGCCAGGCGATGGTAGAGGTCGTCGCGAAAACGACGCTGTCGCATGAGGTCGGCGAGATCCGCGTTGGTCGCGGCCAGAATCCAGACGTCCACGGCTTCGCTCGTCGTGCTCCCGAGCCGGCGCACCGTGCGGTCCTCGATGACCTTGAGGAGCTTGGTCTGGAGCTCCACCGGCATGTCACCGATCTCGTCGAGGAAGAGCGTGCCGCGGTGGGCGGCCTGGAAGAGACCGGGCCTCGCCTCCCGCGCGTCGGTGAACGCACCGCGCTCGACGCCGAAGAGGTGGGCCTCGAGCAGGTTGTGGGGAATCGCCGGGCAGTTGACGTCCACGAACGGACCGCCGGCGCGGGGACCCAGCCGATGGATGAGCCGGGCGACGAGCCCTTTGCCCGTACCCGTCTCTCCCTGGATGAGAATTGGGGGGAAGTGCCGCGTACCCGTCCCGCGCCGAAGAAGCCGACGGACCTGGCTCCGCACGGCCTCGATCGCGGGGCTCTCACCGATCACCTCTTTCAGGAGATCCATGGGTCCGGTCATGCTACTCCCTCGCTCAGCCTTACTGCACCGAATTCACCACCACCACCACCACCATTTCGCGTCATCTTCGATAGGTGAGACCGGACGTAAGTCATTGGTTTCTCGACACTCGCCACAAAGTTATGCCCGCCGGCTGCACCCTCGTTCATTCCCCAACCCCCTGCTAAAGGCAAGCGGCGGGCCGACCCGCTGAGCCGGCTACGTCCACCACGACGTTGGCCCGCTTGTCCAAGCTCTCGGCCTGGTGGGTCCGCCTGGGTATCCTGCCCTAGCTCATCGAGCCCGGCCGCCCGGCGCAGAATGGCCGGCATGAACGGATCGCACGCTGAAGGCGGAGACGACTCGTCCGGCGGCGGACAACCTCGCGGCTCAACAGCGGCGCTTCAATATCTTTCGCGAGGAGTTCAACCACGAGCGGCCGCACGAGGCACTCGATCAAGCGACGCCGGCGGCGTGCTACACCGCGTCGTCGCGACCGATGCTCCTGCGGCCGGAGGATTGAGTCTCCTCCCAGCGCCCGCGTCAAGCCCGGCGGTAGATCTCGCCGCCGCTCTTCCTGAACTCTTCGGCCGTTTCCCTGAGCCCTTGCGCGATCGCGGCCGTCTCCTCCGCGATGCCGTGCTTGGCGGCGTAGTCGCGGACGTCCTGCGTGATCTTCATCGAGCAGAAGTGCGGCCCGCACATCGAGCGAGAGGCTGAACTGGTCCTCCCAGCGAAACTCGAAGCGTGCCCGCGAGAGCGCGTCCTCCCAGTCGCGGGCGCCGGGATGACCCTCGGCGATGTCGGCGGCGTGGGCGGCGATCTTGTACGCGATCACGTCGTCCTTCACATTCTTCCGGTTGGGGAGGCCCAGGTGCTCCTTCGGCGTCACGTAGCAGAGCATCGCGGTGCCGAACCAGCCGATCATCGCTTCGCCGATCGCGGAGGTGATGCGAGACGCTCCGTAGCTTGATCGACCGCCACTCCATCGTGACTTCGTACAGTGGTTGTGGTCCTCCACGACTTCGGCCTTGGCAGACAGACCGCACAGGTGGTACCTTTCGTGATGGATGATCAAGGGCGTCTTGTTCATCGCGCTCCTGTCCGTCCTCACACTCTCCGCCGATCGCAAAGCCCTGGCCCAGGCGGGCGACGATCTCACGAAGCTCAGGAAGGAAGTCGAGGCTCTCAAACAAGGCCAACTTCAGCTACAACGAGAGCTGCAGGAGATTAACGCGCTGCTCCGTCGGCGCCAGCCTGCGGCGACTGACGTCCAGAACGTCGTGCTCACGATCGATGGGTATCCCTCAAAGGGCAGTCAGAGCGCCAAACTGATCCTCATCGAGTTCACGGACTATCAGTGCCCCTTTTGTGGCCGGCACTTCCAGCAGACATCACCGCAAATCGAGCGCGACTATGTCAACACCGGGCGGGTCAGATACGTCGTTCGCGACTTCCCCATCGAATCGATCCACAAGGACGCGCTCAAGGCAGCGGAGGCCGCCCACTGCGCCGGCGAGCACGGCCAATACTGGGAAATGCATGCGCGGCTCTTCAACGGCCAGAACGCGCTTACCGCGAACGATCTTTCAACCTACGCCGGCGCTTTGGGCCTCGACGTCCAGAGCTTCCGACGGTGTCTCGACAGCAACAAGTACACGGCAAAGATTCGGCAGGATCTGGTGGGAGCCCAGAAGGCGGGCGTACAAGCCACGCCCAGCTTCCTTTTGGGAGTGGCTGAGCCCGACGGGTCGAGCGTGAAGGTCGTAAAAATGATCGCGGGAGCGCACCCCTACACGGTATTCAAAGAGGTGCTCGACAGTCTGCTGTCCATCGAGAAGCCCGTTGCGCCGAGGAGCGGTAGCCAGTAGCGCTCCTCATCCGGCCCGGCGATAGATCTCGCCGCCGCCTTTCCTGAACTCCTCGGCTTTTTCCCTGAGCCCCTGCGCGATCGCGGCCGTCTCCTCCGCGATGCCGTGCTTGGCGGCGTAGTCGCGGACGTCCTGCGTGATCTTCATCGAGCAGAAGTGCGGCCCGCACATCGAGCAGAAGTGGGCGATCTTCGCGCCCTCGGCCGGCAGCGTCTCGTCGTGGAACTCACGCGCGGTCTCGGGATCGAGCGAGAGGTTGAACTGGTCCTCCCAGCGGAACTCGAAGCGGGCCCGGGAGAGCGCGTCGTCCCACTCGCGCGCGCCGGGATGGCCCTTGGCGAGGTCGGCCGCGTGGGCGGCGATCTTGTACGCGATCACCCCGTCCTTCACGTCCTTCTTGTTGGGCAGGCCCAGGTGCTCCTTCGGCGTCACGTAGCAAAGCATCGCGGTGCCGAACCAGCCGATCATCGCCGCGCCGATCGCCGAGGTGATGTGGTCGTAGCCCGGCGCCACGTCGGTCGTCAGCGGGCCGAGCGTGTAAAAGGGCGCCTCGTGGCACACCGCGAGCTGACGGTCCATGTTCTCCTTGATGAGGTGCATCGGCACGTGGCCGGGTCCCTCGATCATCACCTGGACGTCCCGCTCCCAGGCGATCTTCGTGAGCTCGCCGAGCGTGTCGAGCTCGGCGAATTGGGCTTCGTCGTTGGCGTCGGCGTTGGAGCCGGGGCGGAGACCGTCGCCCAGCGAGAAGGCGACGTCGTACGCTGCCATGATCTCGCAGATCTCGCGGAATCGGGTGTAGAGGAAGCTCTCCTGATGGTGCGAGAGGCACCACTTGGCCATGATCGACCCGCCGCGCGAGACGATTCCCGTCACGCGCTTGGCCGTGAGCGGAATGTAGGGGAGCCGCACCCCGGCGTGGATCGTGAAGTAGTCCACGCCCTGCTCCGCTTGCTCGATGAGGGTGTCGCGATAGACGTCCCAGGTCAGCTCCTCGGCCTTGCCGCCGACCTTCTCCAGCGCCTGGTAGATCGGCACCGTGCCGATGGGCACCGGCGAGTTCCGGAGAATCCACTCGCGGGTCTCGTGGATGTTCTTGCCGGTCGAGAGGTCCATCACCGTGTCGGCGCCCCAGCGCGTCGCCCACGTCATCTTGTCGACCTCCTCCTCGATCGAGGAGGCGACGGCCGAGTTGCCGATGTTGGCGTTGATCTTCACGAGGAACTTCCGGCCGATGATCATCGGCTCCGTCTCGGGGTGGTTGACGTTCGACGGGATGATCGCGCGGCCCCGCGCGACCTCGTCGCGGACGAGTTCAGGCGCCATGCCCTCGCGCAGCGCGATGAACTCCATCTCGGGGGTGACCTCGCCGCGGCGGGCGTAGTGCATCTGGCTGACGCACCGGCCCGGGCTGGCGCGCAGCGGCCGCCGCACGCTCGCGAACCTGACGCCGCCGAGTGCCGGGTCCTCTTCGCGGCTCCGGCGGTACGCGGAGGACGGGCCCGGCAGCTCCTGGACGTCACCTCGGCCGAGGATCCAGGCGAGCCTGAGCGGCGGCAGGCCCCGCTTCAGGTCGAGGTCGGCGTTGGGATCGGTGTAGGGACCGCTCGTGTCGTAGAGGCGGAGCGACGGATTGCCGCCTGAGAGCGCAATCTCCCGCATCGGGACCCGGAGATCGGAGCGAGAGCCCTGCAGGTAGACCTTCCGAGATGCTGGCCGCGACTCTGACATACGAATCCTCCCTTCGCTGGCATTAACCAGGTCAGGTTCATGCGGTCGGCGGCGGTGAGCCGCCCTCTCAGCCCGGTTCCCCGAGCTCCCGCGGTGATCGGACCGGTACTCGGACGTAGGCTACGCCGGATCGGACCGGCATTCAAGCGAAACGCCGGGCGGCGAAACGCGGGTGACTTCAGTGCCTACGGCAGGAGGTCGGCCACGACGACGCGAGCGGCCGGAGCGGCAAGCGGGCTGACAACTGCGTCAGGCCCGAGCGCCTGGATCGAGCGATAGCCCCACCGACGGCGCGCGGCATCGAGCAGCGCGGGCTCTCGATGGACCTCGAGTGCCCGGTCGAGGAGGTTGACGATCCAGTACTCGGGGACGCCGGCTCGCGCAAAGGCGCGGCACTTGCGAGTCCGATCGAGCCGCAGGCTGGCCAGGGCGACCTCGACCACCAACGCGGGGCTAGTGGGATGCGCGTCGCGGTAGTCGCGAGGCGAGCCGCGGACCACGCTGACGTCCGGCTCCGGCTCCGACCGGGGATCGAGCGCGATCGGTCCCTGAGTGCGCACGTCCCACCGAGCCCCGAAAGCCATCCGCAGGGCGTCCTCGACGAGGCGGATGGCGGTCATGTGGGCACTGCTCTGGGGCTCCTTCACCAGCATGAGGCCGTCGAGCAACTCGAGCCTCTCGTCGGGGCGGAAGAAGCCGCGCTCGACGAGCTGTTCGTACTCCCCCCGACTCCAGCGCCGCATGCGGATCGAGCGCGCGTGCATCATCAGGGTCAGAGTAGGACGCTACCGTCGCCTGCGTCAACGTCGAAGGGCGGATACGCCACGACCAGGACGCGCTTGCTCAGAGCGCCGTCTCGCGTTGCTCGACGACTGCCTGGCGCTCGACGCGGACAGGTGAAGTGGAACGTCGACACCGAGCTTCAGCCTTGCCGGCAGGAGCCCGTGCCTGGCGACCACTGCTGCCCTGTCGCCCTCGACAAGCAGGATGAGGGAGTCGCTGGCCTCGCAGAGGCGGGCGGCGGTTCTGGCGATAGCGGCGAGCACCGATCGGAGGCCGGTGTCAGCGCGGTGACTCGCGCGGCGAGCGTAGCCGCCGCCCTCGCGCCGGTCAAGACGGTGGTATCATCGCCAATCGCCATGAAAATCTGCTTTTTCCACCTCATGCCCTACCGGTTCTTGCCCGATGATTTCGAGCAGCGCTATCGATCGGTCTGGGTGGACGTCCCGCACCATCTCCACGATCCCGAGAAGACCCGCGGCCTCTATCACGAGTTCCTCGACGAGCTGGAGTTCGCCGAGACGCAGGGCTTCGACGGACTCTGCGTGAACGAGCACCACAACAACGCCTACGGGCTCATGCCCTCGCCGAATCTCATGGCGGCGGCGCTGACCCGCCGGACGTCGCAGGCGGCGATCGTCGTCCTCGGCAACAGCCTGGCCGCGTACAACCCGCCGCTGCGCGTGGCCGAGGAGTTCGCGATGCTCGACCTGCTGTCGGACGGCCGGCTCGTCGCCGGCTTCCCCGTCGGCACGTCGATGGACATGAACTTTGCCTACGGGATCAACCCGGCCACGCTGCGCGACCGGTACTATGAGGCTCACGACCTGGTCATGCAGGCCTGGACGCGGCCTGAAGTCTTCTCCTTCAACGGCAAGTACACGCAAATCCGCTACGCGAACATCTGGCCTCAACCGCTGCAGAAGCCGCATCCGCCCGTGTGGATTCCCGGCGGCGGTAGCGTCGAGACGTGGGAGTGGACGGCGAAGCTCGACTACGTCTACTGCTACCTCTCGTACTTCGGCTACAAGCGCGGCAAGGCGACGATGGACGGCTTCTGGGAAGCAAGTGCCCGGGTGGGCGCCGACGACAACCCGTTCCGGGCGGGGTTCCTCCAGCTTGTGTGCGTGTCTGAGACGGACGCCCAGGCCGAGCGCGAATACTTCCCGCACGTGCACTACTTCTACCAGAAGTGCCTGAACGTCTGGGAGGGCTTCGCCGAAGCGCCGGGCTACCGCACCGTGAAGACGGTGCAGAGCGGGACGAGAGCGCAGGTCGGGGCCGCGGCACGTCGCGTCCGCCAGTCGCTCGATTGGGGCCAGTACCTGGACCAGGGCTACGTCATCGCCGGCAGCCCCGCCACGGTCCGGCAGCAGCTCACGGAGTGCATCAAGACCCTGCGCGTCGGCCACCTGATGGTGCTGCTCCAGATCGGCAGCATGCCGAAGGAGCTGGCGCTGAAGAACACCGAGCTCTTCGCGCAGGAGGTCATGCCGCACGTCCGTGACCTCTGGCCCGGCTACAAAGACCGCTGGTGGCCCTCGGGCGCCCGGAACGGGTCGGCGTGAGCGCGCCCGGGCCCGACGAAGCGGCGTGATGCCAGACGATCGCACCGTCGAGATCCGCGGGGGCGCGGTGACCTTCCGCGTGCTCGCCGCCGGTCGCGGGGCCCCGCTCGTCTACTTCCACTCGTACCACGAGCGAAGCGCCTGGTCGCCGTTCCTCGACCTCCTGGCTCGTTCGTTCAGCGTGTACGCGCCGTCTCATCCGGGGGTCACGGGCTCGACCGGCATCGAGACGCTCGACGATCTCCTCGACCTCACGCTCGCCTACGACGAGTTCTTGCAGGCGCTCGGGCTCGAGCGGGCCCACCTGGTGGGCCACGCGTTCGGCGGCATGATGGCGGCCGAGATCGCCGCGGTCTTTCCGGCACGCGCGGGGAGCCTCACGCTTATCTCGCCCCTCGGCCTCTGGCGCGACGACGCGCCGTCCGCCGACGTCCTGATCCTGCCTTCCGACGAGCTGGCGCCGGCCCTCTGGCACGACCCGGCCTCCGGCGTCGCTCGCCAGTGGGCGACGCTTCCGGTGAGCGACCAGGAGAGCCTCGCCGCCGAGGTCGAGTCGATCCAGCGGCGGTCCTCCATGGCGAAGTTCGCGTGGCCCATCCCCGACAAGGGTCTGAAGAAGCGCCTGCATCGGATCGGGGCGCCGACCCTCCTCTTGTGGGGCGACGCCGATCGCGCGAATCCGCTCGTCTACGCCGACGAGTGGCAGCGGCGCGTCAAGGGCGCCGCGCTGCGCCTCCTGCCCGGGGGCCACATGGTCCTGCACGAGACGCCGGAGTCGGCGGCGCGGGCGATCGTGGAGTTCATCGGAGCGTGAGCCTTCTCGGCGGCAGCGCGTTCGTCACGGGCGGCGGCTCGGGCATCGGGCGCGCCATCGCCCACGCGCTCGCGGCCCAGGGCGCGGCGGTGGGGATCCTCGATCTCCTGCCCGACGGCGGCAAGGACGCCGTCGCCGCGATCACGTCGAGTGGTGGGCGCGCGACGTTCGCGCAGGGCGACGTGAGCCGCTGGGACGACGTGGATCGAGCCGTCGGGTCGGCGGTGCGCGAGCTCGGCCCCCTCGGGATCATGGTCAACGCGGCCGGGGTCCTCGACGGCTACGAGCCCGCGGACGGGATCACGCCGACGCTCTGGGAGCGCGTCATCGGCATCAACCTCACCGGCAGCTTCTTCGGCAGCAAACGCGCGCTCGCCGAGATGCTCCCGCGCGGACGGGGGCGTATCATCAACATCGCGTCGGTCGCGGGACTCGTCGGCTCCGGCGGGGGCGCGGCGTATACCGCGTCGAAGCACGGCGTGGTCGGCCTGACGCGGCAGCTGGCGATCACCTACGCGGCGCGCGGGGTCACGGTGAACGCGATCTGCCCCGGCGCCATCCAGACGGGGCTGCGCGTCAATTCGACGCGGATCCTGGGCGCCGATGCCCCCGCGATGGGCGGCGTCGGCGGCGACGAGGCGGCCGTGCGCGCGATCACCCCGGCGGGCCGCCGGGGCACGCTCGACGAGGTCGCCGCGGCCGCATGCTATCTCGCGAGTGCGGAAGCGGACTACGTCACGGGCCACACGCTCGTGATCGACGGAGGATGGACAGCGCGATGATCAAGCGATTCCATGTGCTCTACGTCGGCCAGGTCGAGCTGGAGAACATCGGGTTGCAGGGCACGCCGGCCGACGCCCGGCGCTACAGCAACGAGCGGCTGAGCGAGCCCTTCTTCGCCGCGCGCGACGTGGCCCAGCTGATGGACGACCTCGGGTACTACGCGCTGTGGACGGCGGAGCACCACTTCCAGCACGAGGGCTACGAGTGCTTCCCCAACCTCATCCAGCTCTCCCTCTGGCTCGCCACCCAGACGCGGCGTCTCAAGCTCGGCTGTGCCTTCAACGTGATCCCGATGTGGCACCCCATCCGCCTCGCCGAGGACTACGCGATGGCGGACATCGTCACCGACGGTCGCGTGATCATGGGCGTGGGGCGCGGGTATCACTCGCGCGAGGTGGAGACGTTCGGGGCGCCCGTCATCGATCAGGCGGCGAACCGGGAGCTGTTCGAGGAGCAGATCGACCTCCTGCTCCGGTGCTTCAACGCGGAGTCGTTCAGCCACCACGGCAAGCGCTACGACTGTCCGCCGCCCGTGGAGTACCGCGGCTATCAGCTCACCGACATCACCTGCGTCCCGCGGCCGAGGCACCTGCCCGTCGAGATCTGGATGCCGATCGCGAGCAGCAAGTCCATCGACTACATGGCCAGCAAGAACTTCAAGGCCATGGTGACCCTCAATGGCGAGAAGATTCTCGACGACGTGGTGAAGGCGTATCGCGACGCCTGCGTGAAGCACGGCCGTCCAAAACAACTCGGCGAGGACATGATCTGGGGCGCCGGGCTCTACCTCGCCGATACGCCCGAGGAGGCCAAGCGCCGCGTCGAGCCGTCGCACGACGAGCGCTACAAGTGGTTCGCGCCCTTCGGCTTCGTGCGCTACGCCGACGAGCACGGTCGTACGTGGGGCACGCCGGGCGCGCCCGCGCGCGTGCCCTCGCTCGCCGACGGTATTGAACAGAAGGCGTGGTTCTGCGGCCCGCCGGCGCACGTGATCGAGGGCATCAAGACCGTCGCGGCGAGGTATCCCGGGCTCGAGGACTTCATGATCCACTGGGCGGAGGGCCTCTCGGCGAAGGAGTTCAAGGAGCAGCTCCGCTGGTTCGCCCGCGACGTGATGCCCGCGTTCCAGACACACTGAGCGGTTGCGTCCGGCGGCCCCGGAGCCCCCATACCCCTACTGGGTATAGTTTTCCTCGGCGGCAAGCCCCTAGGTGTGGTGTTTTTTCTTTTTGCTCCCCTCGTACGTGTGGTAGGAATACCCCCGAGGCAGTCAGGAGCGAGACACCACCACGAGGTAAGGAGGGGTCATGGCGAAGGGGAAGAAGGCGTTCGGAGGGTACTCGATCACCTTCAAGGGCTGCAAGGACTCGGCCGAGTCCATCTTCGGCGGCTCGCCGATCGGGCCGTCCGAGATGACGAAGAAGATCTGGGCCTACGTGAAGCGGAAGAAGCTGGCCGGCAAGAGGTAGGGCGAGGCCGACTCTTCACGCCGTCACGGGCGGCTCGCGTCGGGCGAGCCGCCTTCTTTTTTCCCTCGGCGAGACCTCAGCGAGGGAGCAGGTCGAGCGTGGGAACGACCACGTCGAGGTGCACGCCGAGCTCCTCCTCGGGCGCGCTCGTGCGGTTGCACCAGGCGACCCGATAGCCGAACGCCTTCGCCCCGGCCACGTCCCACGCGTTCGAGGATACGAACAGGAGCTCGCCCGCGGCGATGCCCAGCGTCTGGGGCCCCAGCGCGTACACGAGCGGCGACGGCTTGTACGTCTTCACCCGGTCGACGGAGATGACGTACTCGAGATGCGGGGCTAGCCCGCTCGAGGCGACCGCGGCCGCCAGCATGCTCGGCGCACCGTTCGAGAGCACCGCGCGCGGCCGGCCGGCGAGGCGCTCGAGGGCGGCTTTCACTTCGGGGAAGCAGGCGAGCGAGAGGTACGCCTCCATCAGGCGCCGCACCTGCGCCTCCGTCGCGGTGAGGCCGAGCCGGCGGATGGTATGGCGGAGCGCCGACTCGGTCACGGCCCAGAAGTCGGCGTAGATACCCATGAGCGCCCTCAGCCACGTGTACTCCAGCTGCTTCTGCCGCCAGGTGGCCGACAGCGTCGCCGGATCGTCCGTGATCGCGCGGCCGGCTTCGACCACCGAGTGAACGTCGAAGAGCGTGCCGTACGCGTCGAAGACGTAGCCGTGGATCGGGCTCACTGCGTGAGCGTCGTGCGCCGCGTGCGGGCCGGCCGCTTCGGCGGGCGGGGCTCGGGGGGACTCTCCAGCCCGGCCTCGACGAAGCCGTACTTCAGAAGCTTTTTCGCGTCGAGGAACGAGGCCGTCCGGGTGCGCGAGCCGAGGACGATCATGACGAATTGCTGCCCGTCACGCCACGCCGACACAGCGAGGTTGTAGCCGGCCTCGTGCGTGAATCCGGTCTTGAGCGCCTGCACGCCCAGGGGATCGTTGAACAGCGGAATGTGGCGCGCGTACACGCGGCCCCGGTAGACGAACGTCTGCCCGCCCAGCATCGGCCGCGACGCGGGGTGGTCCCGGAGCAGGCGGGCGATCAGCTGGGCGAGGTCGCGGGCGTTACTCCGCTGGGCCGGATCGGGGAGCCCGTGCGGGTTCGCGAACCGCGTGGAGTGGAGCTCGAGCTCCTGCGCCTTCGCGTTCATCCTGCCGACAAAGCTCCATTCGTCTCCGGCGAGTCGCTCGGCGAGCGCCGTCGCCGCGTCGTTCGCCGAGGCGATCGCCACGCCTTCCAGGAGCACGTGGAGCGGGACGGACTCGCCCGCGCGCAGGCCCATCCGGGCCCGTGGTGTCAACGCGGCGTACCGGCTCACCGGGACCAGCTCGTCGAGGTCGGCGCGCCGAGCCTCGATGTCCTCGAACGCGAGATAGAGCGTCATCAGCTTCACGAGACTGGCGGGAGCCCGCTCCTCGTCGGGATTCTTGGCGAAGAGCGTCCGGCCCTCGGGATCGAGCAGCAAGACCGCTTCCGCGGAGAGTGAGGGCGGGCGTCCGTCGGCAACGGGCCGCCCCGGCTGGGCGGTCGCGGTAAGGGGAGCAATGGCGGCGGCAAGCACCGCCAGGACGGCGACCGTGCGGCCCGGGTGCACTGGGATCGATTCTAGCCAGCGCGCGGCGCGGCCGGCAAGGAAAAAGCCGGTCAGCGGACCGCCTGTCTCAACTCTTTCGACGGCTTGAAGCGCGGGATCCGCCCGGCGACCGTCACCGCTTGGCCCGTGCGCGGGTTCTTCAGCGTCCGTGGCTTGCGCCGGGCGACGGAAAACGTTCCGAAGCCGACGAGCGTGACCGCATCGCCCCGCTTCAGCGAGGCGCGGATCCCCGCGAGCGCCGCCCGGAGCGCCCGCTCGGAGCCCACCTTCGGCCACCCGGCGGCCGCTGCCATCCGCGCCACGAGGTCGGCCTTTGTCATGAGCGGCTACATCCCGAACGCGCCACGCGCCTCATCCATCACGGTCGCGTCGATGGTCGAGTATCCGCGCTCGGCGGCGAACCGCTCGATGGCGCGCCGGGCCATCGGCCGGATGAACGACGGGACCCGCTCGACGCGCGCCTCGGCCTCGGACGTCCAGATGACGGCAGCCGGTACGGCCGTGGCGCCCTCGTTGACCACGGCGGCGAAGGGACAACCGGCGGCCTCTGCCCCCGCGCCGACCTCGACCTCGAAGGCGTCGGCGCGCGGGTTGGCCATCATCGTGCGCACGTGCTCGAACGGCACCGTCTCCGGCGCCCGGCCGCCGACCTTGATGCCGAGGCTCCGCACCATCTGCGTTTCGAACGGGTTGGTCAGCATCGCGACCCGGAATCCGCATTCCGGGCAACGGAAGGTGACCGTCAGCGAGCCCTCGTCGGGCCCCTCGGTCGAGTGGAGCTTCATCGGCGCGTCGCAGTCGAGGCAGAGAAATTTCATGCCCGGGCATTCTATCACTCCCGCGAGCGCGGCGGACGCTCGCCCGCGCGGGGGAGGTGTGCTAGCGTGATCATCCGGTGCCGGTGTAGCTCAGTGGCAGAGCAGCTGATTCGTAATCAGCAGGTCGCGGGTTCAAGTCCCGCCGCCGGCTCCAGTCTTCATCGGGAGTTACCTCGCGATCCCTCTCTCGAGCCTCCTCATCGGTTGCAGAGAGGTTGCGGCCGGTTGCTTCCGCCAAGCGTCGAACCTCGACGAATCGGCCCGCGAAGTCGAGGTCCTTCCACTGAAGGCCGAGAATCTCGCCCTGGCGCAGACCGGTCCAGATTCGCCTGGATGTGGCCGTCGTCGACGGCGTGGTTGAGGACCTCCCGGAGCAACGCGACGACCTTGAGCGCCGTGGTCCGCTTCATGCCGCCCGAGACCTTCTCGGCGAAGAGCGCCCGGACCTTGTCGCGCTTGATCTCGGTCAGTGGCGTCGTTCCCATCGGCTCGGTCGGTGTGTCGGGCGTGACCTCGCAGCAGGACGCCCAATCGCCCAGGCCGGCATCGACGCCATGAAGTAGTTGACGGACGGGACGGCGACCTTGGCCGGCCCGTCCCACTCCGGCCGGTTCCCGGCTATCCTGGATATCCGTATGATCCTGGAGAACGCCCGCACCGCCACCCGCGCCCTCCGCGTCAACAAGCTCCGAAGCGCGCTCACGATGCTCGGGATCATCATCGGCGTGGGGGCCATCATCGCCGTGGTCGCCGTCGGCGCGGGCGCCCACGCCCGTGTGGCGGAGCAGATCCAGAGCCTCGGCGCGAATCTCCTCATCGTGATCGCGGGCAGCGTGAACGCCCGCGGCGTCCGGGGCGGCGGGGGTAGCGGCTCCACCCTCACCGAGGACGACGCCTACGCGATCCAGCGAGAGATCCCGGCCGTGCAGGCGGCGGCGCCGACTTTGGGCAGCTCCAAGCAGGTCGTCCACGGCAATCTCAACTGGGGAGTGGTCGTGGCCGGTGTCACGCCCGAGTGGCTGGAGGTCAAGGAGTGGAGCCTCGTCGACGGCCGACCGATCACCGCGGACGACTACCGAACCGCGGCCAAGGTCGTGCTGCTCGGCCAGACCGCCGCCGCCAATCTCTTCGGTGGCGACAATCCGATCGGATCGAGCATCCGGATTAGCCGGGTACCGTTTACCGTCATCGGGGTCCTGGGAAGGAAAGGGCAGAACACGTCCGGGCAGGATCAGGACGACATCGTGATGGTCCCGCTCTCCACCGGGCGGCAGAAGCTGTTCGGCCGGGTCCCCGGCCAGGCGCGGGCCGTGTGGGTGATCACGGTGAAGGTGCGGGACGGCGAAGATCTTGAGGAGGCTGAAGCGAGCATCCGGGAGCTCCTGCGGCAACGCCACCGCCTGGCGCTCGCCCAGGACGACGACTTCACGGTGCGCAATCCTTTCGAGGTGGTCCAGACCCAGGAAGAGGCCTCGCGGGTGATGGCCTACCTGCTGGCCGCCATCGCCTCCATCTCGCTGCTGGTGGGCGGGATCGGGATCATGAACATCATGCTGGTGTCGGTGACAGAGCGGACGCGTGAGATCGGGCTCCGGATGGCCGTCGGGGCGCGCCGCCGCGACATCCTCATGCAATTCCTGGTCGAGGCCGTCACGCTATCGGTGATCGGCGGCGTGATCGGTGTCGGCGTGGGGCTCGGTGGAGCACACGCCATCAGCTACTTCGCCGACTGGCAGACGCTCATCGCGGCGGACGCGATCGTTGTCGCCTTCGGCTTTGCCGCCGCGACCGGCACCGTGTTCGGTTTCTATCCCGCCCACAAGGCCGCACGCCTCGATCCCATCGAGGCTCTGCGGTACGAGTAGGGGCCATGTCGTCGCCCCCACCTACATGGTGGGGTTGTTGAATTCTCCACCTTTGCGACCAGCGCCCACGGCCAGCCTTGCGCGTCCCAGGAAGAGCCGATGTGGGCGGAGAGCGCATGCTGGTCCCGACGGTCTGTTCGGTTCGCGGCTAGAGGCTGAAGCCGCAGAGCCGATTGGTCTCGGCGCCAGGGCGGGCTCCGGGGGCCGGCGGCTCGACGACGCTGGGTCTCTCAGCTTGACGGCGTCGCGAGCGCCCGGATTTCTGGTCCGAGCGGATCAACGAACCGCAATCGCTCGGCGATAGGATGATGCGGCAGGTGCTCGAGAAGCCGTCGAATCATTTCGTGCGTGACAGAGCCGGGAGCATCGGTTCGCATGGCGAACGCGAAATAGCGCGCCGGTTGATCGTCCGCGGCTTGCGCGACGAGATCCCAGTAGGTTTTCGGGCTGGGCCACGCCTTCCACGGATTGAGGGGAAGATGGTCTCGGGGTCTTCCCAGGAGGCTTTTGGCGACCCGGCGAGGCCACGATTGTAAAGCGGTCTGGTAATCGTAAGCGGTGAGAGGGACGATCAGGATGGGGCGGCCGTCGGCGAGCGACGATGCTGGAGCCATTAACCGGTCCCGTGATGGATAGTAGGGCCGCCGAGGGCACTCGCGGAAGTCTCCAGACGGCGCGCTCGCATACGCGCCAAACGATGGGTCCGCGGTCTTTGGCGGCAAGCCCGGCTCGGCGGTGACATCAACTTCGACCCCGGCCGCGATCGCCGCATCGAGGACGGTTTCCGTCAAGAAATACCCCCCTTGGGAGGAGCGACGGACTGGCTCGCCGAAGCAGTGAGCGAAGGCTTCAGCAGCGACGGTCAGGCAGCGGGTTGTCCAGGCGTCGTCGGCGTGGTCGGAGAACGCAACCGAGCGCTCCTCATCCCAGCGATGGGGGTGGACATGGATACCAAGAGCATCCTTGTGCCCAATCAGTCGATCAAACAACTCAGTATGCCGACGAACGACGAAATCGACCTGACCAAAGCAGCGCTCGATATCGGGGTCCAAGCGTAAGAACCAGGTAGGGTGAACAGCGTGGCCGGAACGACTTGCCAAGCGCTCTCGCAGCTCTTCGACGAGGGTGGCGATGCTGACAAAGCCCTCCCACGGTTTTTGCCGGACTTCGGGTTGGTGCTCGTCGGGCTCGACGTCGATTCGCCAGACCGCGGGGATTGCTGGCATCTCTCGCCGATCCTGTCAGAGCGAGTGGGGCAAGTCAAACCAGAGCTGTATCCGGGGGGCGGAGCTATCCGTCGACCAGTCCCGGTGCGGTCTGGAGGGGCCGGAACGTCCGAGAAGGGGCGTTCATGTCTGGGCTTCCCATGCTGTCATATGACCGCGCCCTCTGGGCACTGCGGACCTCATTCACGTCGCCTGTGGGACAAACGATCGATCTGGGGTCGAAGGTCGCGGGCCTTGCCGCGATCGCGCGGCAATCAGCACAGGCTCGGAAGCGGTCATAGGAGGCGCTGTACGTCGGATAGCTTTACCGGCTCGATCCCCGCATCTCGAGCGAACACGAGAAACTCTCGAAGATGCTGAAAGAGACGCCCTTCATCAGCTTCAGTTCTGGTGAAAGGGGTCAGACCTGCCTTGAGAGAAGGAGAATGGAACACCAAGGTAAGGGCGTCGTAGCCGTTTCGCATCATGGCGCGCGCAAGCCTGATCATGGTGTCGCTGTTCGACTGTTCGGGGGAAAGCCATGCCTTGTTAAGTAGCCGGAACCAGTGCAGAACCCCGGCGAGCCGCAGCTTGCTGATAGGTCCGCGCGTCAGGGCGTTAAAGATGTAGTTGCTCCGGGCGAAGTCGTGCTGAAGGAAGCCGATCGTGGAGGGAACCTCTATGAGATCCCCGCTGGCGCATTCTTGAAAAGCATTGTCGCTCGAAAACCTGAACGGTCGGGGTGAGAACCTGGTGAAGTCTGGCCCATGATCTCGTGTCCAGTCCGTATACGGAGTTATGGAGTTGTCTATTTTGTAACCGAGCCTGTGGAGATTTCGAGCGACGGTGGTGCTATACCCGAAGCGGCCGCTCTTGAAGGATATTGGTTCCACGCCGAAACGCGCTCGGATGGCCTCGTGAAGACACTTCATCTTTGCGTATTGCGAAGCCGCCGGGAGGTTACAGAGCATGCTGTTGGCTGGCGTATTCTCCTCGTTCAACGGTGGGGTATTCCACGGATGACACTGTGCCCCTACCTCGCATCTCTTCGAGTCCAATATCGCCTTCAATATGGACGCTGCCTGGTCGTTGGTCGCGACTGGATACGTAATGAGATACGTCGGGGTGACATTGAAATGGTCGAACAGCGCCTGGACAGCAGGAATCCTACCAATATTCTCACAGGTATAGCGGGTAAGTCTGAGACTTCCCCAATTGTCTTCCTCGGTATCAACGGCGACGATCAGCTTCATGCGTCTTCCCTGCGACACATCCGACGCCCAGATATTCTCCGATCAAGCCGCTCCGGGTCGTTGGTGAGCCGCCGCTGGGCGATCTCGCCCTCCTCGGTCAACACCGCGATCTGCGGCATGCGTTTGCGCAGGTCCACCCCGACCTGCACCATCGCCTCGGCCTCCTGTGTCAGAGAGCTTTGCCCGCTCCTCTGGCTCGCCAACGCTCCTCATGAAGGCAGCAGTCCCATGAGTCACGGGTTTGGCGGGGCTCCAGCGGCGGTGTCACAGTCATCGATGATCCGAACGCCACGGGCGCCTTGAGCCCGCCCACCTTGGCGCGGCGCTCGTTGACCGCAGCCGTGATATCGGCTGACGCGGTACCCGCCGCGAGTGCCCCTTGATCTGCTCCGCCAGGCTGAAGCCCACCAGGGGAAAAAGTTCCCCTAAGATCGAGCTCGACCTTCGCGATGGTTCGCCGAGGCCGGCCAATTGGGTGCTACCCTCCGCGCCAGTGAGAGCCTCCGAGAGCCGAGTCGTTTGCAGACGCCGAGGAATTAGCGCCTGGTCCGTTTTGCCCTTCAAATCAATATTGTCGGTTATATTACAGCGATCCTTCCGGAGAGGGGGGATTTGTTGCGGCGTGATCAGTCGGTGATCCTACGAGTCAGTGTCGTCATTCCCACCTACAACTACGCCCGCTACGTGCCGGAAGCCACCGACAGCGTGCTCGCTCAGTCGATTGATGAGCTGGAGGTCATTGTTGTCGACGCCGGATCCACGGACAAGACCGCAGAGATCCTCCGCGCCTTTGGCGGGCAGCTTCGCGACATCCGTCAGGAACGCCGTGGGCTTTCCGCCGCGCGAAACACAGGGATTCGCGCGGCGCGCGGCCAGTACGTGGCATTCCTCGATTCTAACGATCTGTGGCTACCCGAGAAGGTGTCGACTCACTCCACGGGCGTTCATGACGGTGCGAGCCGAGAGTGGGGCAGCGGGGGTGAGTAAGGCGAACGCGCTGGTGTCCGGCCGCGACGGCACCCGCGAGCGTGGAGCGTCCGGCGGCGCCGCAGAGGTTGTTTACAACGCTGAGAGCCGTGTCAGACGGCCGCGCGAGTTGCTCGCCGTCCTCTGCCGGGATCTCGTGGCGTCCCGTGAGTTGGCATGGCGCTTCATGGTGCGCGACCTCCGCGCCCAGTACCGGCAGGCGGCCCTCGGTGTGGCGTGGGCGTTCGTGCCGCCGCTCTTGCTAGCCGCCGGGGCCACGCTGGCGAGCCGAGCACAGGTCATCAACGTCGGCGCGACCGACCTTCCGTATCCCGCCTACGTGGTGTTCAGCACTGCCTTGTGGCAGACGTTCGTGGAGGCGCTGCACGGCCCCTCGCAGGCGGTGGCAAGCGCGAAGGCGATGCTCGCCCGGATCGCCTTCCCGCGCGAGGCCATCGTCCTGGCCAAGGTCGGCGAGGTGCTCGTGAACTTCGGCGGCAAGCTGCTCCTGATCGCGGCTCTGTTCCTGTGGTTCCGGATCCCGGTGACCTGGACGGCCCTTCTGGCGCCCGTGGCCGTGCTCGAGCTGGTGTTGCTCGGGACGCTGCTGGGCGTCCTCGTCGCGCCGTTCGCGGTGCTCTATCAGGACGTGTCGCGGGCACTGATGCTGGCCTCCGGGTTCTGGCTCTTCCTCACGCCGGTCATCTACCCGGTGCCGGGAGCCGGTGCCTTCGGCACGGTCGTCCGGCTGAACCCGGTGACGCCCGTGCTCGTGACGGCGCGGGAGCTGGCCACGACCGGGGCCGTCAGCGACCCGTGGGGATTCACGGCGGTGAGTGTCGCAACCCTGCTGGGCCTGCTGGTCACCTGGGTGGTGTTCCGACTCGCCATGCCGTTCGCCATCGAGCGGGTAGGGTCGTGACGCCGGAGCGGAGCGGCACGTGACGGGGACGTCGCCGGGAAGCGATCTCGCGCTCAGCGTGGACCGGGTCTCGAAGCGGTTCTGCCGGGATTTCAGACGCTCGCTCCGTTACGGCCTCCGGGACATCGCGTCGGAGCTCCTGGGCCGGCGAAGACCCGTGGAGAGCCTGCGCACCGGCGAGTTTTGGGCGCTGCGCGACGTGAGCCTCGGGGTGCACCGGGGCGAGGCCGTCGGCTTGATCGGGCCGAACGGGGCAGGAAAGACGACGCTGCTGCGCCTGATCAGCGGGCTGATCAATCCGGACCGAGGCTCGCTGACGGTCCGGGGTCGCGTGGCCCCGTTGATCTCGCTCGGAGTTGGTTTCAACCCGGTCCTGACAGGTGCCGAGAACATCTTCGTGATAATGACGATCCTCGGCCTGACCAAGAAAGAGATCGACCGGCGATTTGCCGAGGTCGTGGACTTTGCGGAGATCGGCGAAGCGCTCCAGGCGCCCGTCCAGACGTACAGCTGGGGCATGACCGCACGACTCGGGTTCGCGTGTGCCGTGCACGCGGCACCCGACATCCTGGTCATCGACGAGGTGCTGGCCGTCGGGGATACCCGGTTTCGGGTGAAGTGCTATCGGAGGCTCGCGGCGATTCGCGATGCGGGCGCGGCTTTCGTGCTGGTGTCGCACAACCCGCTCGCGATCCTCTCCGTCTGCGACTCGGCAACCTACCTTTCCGCGGGGCGCGTCCTCGCGCAGGGTCCGCCCCGGAGTGTGGTCGCCCGCTACGAGGAGGAAATGGCTGGCAATGGGGTTCCGGACGGCGCAGCCGCGGCCGCCCGCGCAGTGGATGGCGCCGCAGCTCGCATCGAGTCGGTGGCGTTCAGGGATCCCGCTGGGAACGCGCTGGAGCGGCTGGTCAGCGGGGAGCCGGCGCAGTTGTGGGTGAGAGGACGCGCCGAGCGGACGCTCGAGGCCGTTAGCGTCGCGGTCCTCGTGCGCGAGGCGACCGAAGGGGGTGCGCTGGTCTTCGAGCTCCAGAGCCGGGACGACGCCGGGCCCATGGAGGTCCCAACGGGAGAGTTCGTGATCCGGGTAAAGCTGCCCTACTGTGGCCTGAACGCGGGGCTGTACTCGGTGCAGGTCAGCCTGATGGAAGGGCACTTTCTCTGGATGCTCGATCAGAGCCCGACGCGGATATTCCGCGTCGGGGGCCGGGAAGGCATGAGCCAGTGGCTCTTCTACCAGCCGCGGGGGTGGGAGCTACTGACTGGTCTCGACCTGCCCCCAGCGGGCAAGCCCGATCGGTAGCTGGGGACCGAACACGGACACCGACGCGCGACCGACCGCCGCGGCCGATTCGTAGGGAAGCAACGCGGCTCGACCGGGAGGCAAGGGATTGCGCTTTCGTACCAGTCGAGGATGCTCATGGCATTGAGGCATCTCCCCCAATCCCTTCGTTTTGCCTGGGGCCTACAGGACTTCCTCCGTCATCCCATCTCCTTGGAAGAGGCCGAAGCGACCGTGCGCCGTCGCATGGCGCGGCGGGAAGAGAGTTTTTTGCTGCTGGTCGAACGGGCCATTTTCGGCTACCCGGACAGTCCATATTTGCCAATGTTGAAGCTGGCCGGCTGCGAGTTCGGCGACATCAGGGATATGGTTCGGAGCAGGGGAGTGGAACAGACCCTGCGCACACTACGTGAGGCAGGTGTGTATGTCACCTACGATGAGTACAGAGCCTGCGCGCCGATCGTCCGCACGAGTGGTGTCATCGCCCTGCGGCCACGTGCCTTTGACAATCCATTCCTAAGTCATTACTACCGGGCCGAAAGCAGCGGCACGACTGGGCGGCCCGTCGTCGTCAACATCGACCTGCACCACCTTGCCGATCAGGCAACTTATGATCTGCTGACTCGGCACGCCCACGGTGTGATGGGGGTGCCTGAGGCTCTCTGGCGAGGCACTCTTCCTGACGGCAGCGGAATCGGCACGATCCTTCGCGGTGCTCGCATCGGCAATGTTCCGCGGAAGTGGTTCTCACCCATAGGCGCCACGGAGGATCGGAGGGCAGCGTTTAAGCATCGTTTTGTCACACAGTTCGTGGTGCTCATGGGACGCGTGTGCGGCGTGCCTATTCCTTGGCCGGAAACCGTCACTCTGGACCGGGCCGCGGTTGTGGCGCAGTGGGTCGCCGGGATGCTGAAGGCTCACGGCTCCTGCCTCGTCCGCGCCCACGTCAGCATGGCTCTACGAGTCTGCCTGGCGGCGCGGCAGGCGGGATTGGACCTTACGGGCGCCACGTTCCTGGGCGGCGGAGAGCCACCGACGCCCGGCAAGGTGCGGCAGATCCTCGAGACGGGCGCGCGCTGGATCCCCTGGTACGTCTTCAGTGAGGTGGGGCGCGTTGGAATGGGATGCGCCCGGCCGGTGGACGGCAACGACCTCCACTTTCGCAAGGACGGCCTCGCGCTGATCCAGTATCCCCGTCCCGTCCTTGGATCGCGGATCGTCAATGCCTTCTACTTCACCACTTTGCTGCCGACGGCGCCGAAGGTCCTCCTTAATGTGGAGAGCGATGACTACGGCGTGATAGAGCAGCGCTCCTGCGGCTGCCTCTTGGAGCAGTACGGCTTCACCGACCACCTGCGCGAGGTCCGCAGCTTTCGCAAGCTGACCGGCGAGGGGGTGACGTTGGTGGGCGGCGACATGGAACGCATCCTGGACGAGGTGCTGCCTGCGCGTTTCGGCGGCAGCCCTCTGGACTACCAATTCCTCGAAGAGGAGGACGCCGCGGGGTTCACTCGGCTGACGCTGGCGGTGAGCCCGAAGGTTCAGATTGCCGACGAGGCCGCCGTGGTGGAGGTCGTGCTCCGGGCACTGGGTGACAACGTCCGCTCACTATTGGAACAGGCAAAAACGCTTCGCGTCGAACGGATGGAGCCTATATCCACCTCCCGAGGGAAGATACTCCCACTGCATCTATTCTCTCGAACCGAAGCGTCCGACAAGGGTACGACAGACGGGGATGCCTAGCTACTTCCCGCAGAAATGACGGCAGACATCGAGCTGGGATGCGGGATAGAGCTTCTGGCCAGGGTCGGGGTGCTCATTTCCTCATCTCCTCCCGCATTGCCCCGATTGCCAACGATCTGAAATGAAATTCATCGCCCGCGTAACCTCGTGACGTGGCCCAATCACTTCGCCCTGCGAAATTCATCAGACGGGATGCGAAGAGGGCCGGATCTTTGGCCGGCAAGTCCCCCCCGGGGTACCGATGACCGGTTATCTATTCGTGGTTGGCGATAGTTGGGCGGTCGCTCACCCGTGGCGTCAGGCCTTTCCAGCCGAACCGTTCCTGGGAGTCCGCTTTGATGGCCGAGCGACGTGGGTGCTCTTTGAGCCGAAGTCGGCCGACCGCCCGGTCCCGCCCTCAACGCTGCGGGAGATCCGCCGCGCCTTTGAAGAGGCCGGCGACGGCTGGATCGACGAGAACGTCTTCTTCATGAAGCGTCGTCCCTCGGCGCGGGTCACTGCTTGGCCGGGCGGCTGGTGCGTATTCTCCGCTCCGACTCCTCTACGGGAGCCAGGAGGCGAAATCCGATCAGGTAGCGTGAGTTGGACGCCTTTGAGGATCTTGATGTCATAAGTGCGTTGGCCTCCTGCCCACTGGCTGGCGCCCGATGAGTTGCTGGGGCCAGGACCGAGGGATCGGGTCCGATGGCGCTGACATATCACCAAGGGTCGACTCTATCGGTCCGGGCCCTGGCTGCCCCTGATCCATCGCCCGCGCTGGCTAGCCGAGTGGATCTCCCGCTTGCGACTCGACCGCGCCCGCGACCTTCTCGTTCGCCAGGGCTGCCGAGAGCTCGTCCTCTACATCTGGCGTCCGGAGCTGGGCCAAGCGCTAAACCGGCTACCGTTCGATCTGAGCTGTTATCACATCGACGATGAGTACTCGTTCTCCAGCGTCGAAGTCCCAGTCTCGGAGGAGGAAGCGTGCCTCCTCGCCGCCGTGAACCAGGTCTTCGTCAACTCTCCGGGTCTGCTCGAGAAAAAGGGCCCTGCGCCCCTCATTCCAGCTCCAACGCGGCAAGTCGAGACCCCCTAGCCTCTAGTGGGGTCGTCGCGGCGCGGTTGCGGATAGGTTGCATCTCCTGCCGTGTTCTGCCACGATTTGCCGGGGCGTTGGCCCGAAGAGTCCGGAACTTATGGATCACGAGGGCTCTTCGTAATCAGCAGGTCGCGGGTTCAAGTCCCGCCGCCGGCTCCAGTTGTCCCGCGTCCCTGGTCGAAGCCCGGTGAGAGGTGGCCATGCACGGAATCGGCCGGCGTGAAGAGATCCGCGTTCCCGGAATGCCCGAGCCCATCAGCCACTTCACCAACGTCGTGCGCGCCGGGCGGCTCGTGTTCGTCTCGGGCTGTGTCGCGTCGGACGGGCAGGGGCGCACGGTGGGCGGCAACGACGCGACGGCCCAGGCCCGCCAGGTTCACGAAAATCTGAAGCGTTGCCTCGCGGCCGCCGGCGCGACGTTCGCCGACGTGTGCAAGGTGACCGTGTTTCTCAAGAACATCGCCGACCGCGAGAAAGTCAACGTCGCCCGCAAGGAATATTTCGGGCCACACCGTCCCGCGAGCACGCTCGTCGAGATCTCGCGTCTGGTTCGGGACGATCTGCTCGTCGAGATCGAGGCGGTCGCTGTCCTACCCGAGTGAGCGGTGGCCGATTCCGAGTCCCTGTGCGATCGCGCCCATGCCTACTCGAGGCAGGGCCGATACCACGAGGCTGAGGCGGCGTACCGCGAGGCCGTCCGGATCGACCCTGGTCGACTGAAAGGGTACCTCGGGCTCGGCGTGGTCCTGCGCCGCCAGCGGCGATCGGCGGAAGCGGAAGCGGTCTTCAAGCACGCGATCCTCCTCAAGCCCGACGGTGTCTCGGCCCATATGGAGCTGGGTGGAGCGCTCTTCGAGCAGGCGCGATATCCCGAAGCGGCCGCAGCGTTTCGCGAGGCGATCCGGCTGCGGCCGGATTTTGCGCAGGCGCACGTGAGCCTGGGGCTGGCCCTGGGCCGTCAAGGGGGTTACGCCGACGCGGAGTCCGCGTTGCGCCAGGCGCTCATCCTGAACCCGAACGACGCGACGGCGCTCGCCAATCTCGCGACGGTGCTACGCCGCCAGCGCAAGGTCGCGGCCGCCGAGACGGTGCAGCGCGACGCGCTGGCGCGCGATCTCGCGCCCGTCGCGGCACAGCGCGATCTCGGCGACACCCTCTACCAGCAGGCCCGGTATCCCGAGGCGGCCGCGGCGTACCGCGAGGCACTCGCGCTCGCGCCGGGCGACGCGAAGGCGCGCCGGGGGCTCGGCCTGGCCCTCGAGCGCCAGGGCCAACTGGCCGAAGCCGCCGGCGCCTATCGCGACGCGATCCGGCTTCGACCAGAGGACGCCAGCCTGCGCGAGCGGCTCGGCGTCGTGCTGAGGCGGCGGCACCGGGACGCCGAGGCCGCGGCGGCATTCCGCGACATGCTCCGGCTCAGTCCTGGTGACGCGCGAGGGCACCACCACCTGGCCGTGACGCTCGAGCGACTGGGTCGCTACGGCGACGCGGCGGCGGCGTTCCGTGAAGCGATCCGCCTGCGCCCCACGTATCTTCACGCGTACCTTGGCCTGGCCGCAACGCTGCGACGCCTGGGCAAGTGGGCGGAGGAGGCGGGGGCGTACGCCGACGCCCTGCGGGTCCGTCCCGATGACGCCGATCTCCACGCCGGCAGGGGACTGGCGCTCGGCGCTTTCGGCGACTACGCCGAAGCCGCCGTGGCGTTCCGGCGCGCCCTGGCGCTGAGGCCGACCGACGCCGACCTCCACTACGAGCTTGCAGTCGCGCTCGGACGGCGGGGCCGGCACGCGGAGGCGGAGATCACGCTGCGCGCCGCGATCCGGCTCCGGCCCGACTCGGTGAAGGCACGCGCGAACCTCGCGCTCTGCCTGGGTCGCCAGAGCAAGCACGTCGAGGCGGAGGCGACGTACCGCGACGCGCTCGGAGTGTGGCCGAACCATCCGGCGCTCCGCCGCGGGCTCGGTGTCGCGCTCTACTGGCAGGGCCGGTACGCGGAGGCCGAGACCGCGTTCCGCGAAGCCGTCGCGCTCAAGCCGGACTATGCGCGAGCGCACAGCGACCTCGGCGAGATACTGGCCGAGCAGCATCGCTACGGTGAGTCGGAGACGGCATACCGCGCCGTCATCCGGAGCACCCCGGAGTCCCCGGCCGCCCACACGGCGCTCGGCGGGGTGCTGCTGGCGCAGCGCCGCTACGCCGAGGCGGCGGCGGTGTGCCGCGAGGCGATCCGGCTCAACTTCGACGAGGCGCCCGCGCACCTCGATTTGTGGGATGCCCTCGACGCGCTCGAGAGGTACGACGAGCTGGAGGCGGCGGCGCGCGCGGCCATCGAGCGGAAGCCCGATCACGCCGACGCCCACGCGCGTCTCGGGCGCGCGCTGTTTACTCAGAGGCGCTACGCCGAGGCGGCGATCGCCTACCGGACCGCCGTCGAGCTCCATCCGGAGATCCCCCGGTTTCGCGACGGGCTCATGGCGGCGCTAGGGAAGATGCAGTAGCCGCCGGAACTCCTCGAGGTCGCCCCGCGGGACGTCGGGGCGCTGCCGCATCTGCTCGTGGACGTGCGCGGGGTTTTCGTCGATCGCGCGACTGGCACGGGTGACGATCTTGGCGAACCGCTTGGCCTCCTTCTCCGCCTTGGCGGTCGCGACCGCGCCGGCGAGCCGTCCGGCGAGAGCGAAGAAGCCGCTGTCGAGCTTCACGAACCCGGTCACGGCGGGCGAGATGAGACTGCGGTGGTCCCCGGTTGGATCGACGCCGTACTCGATGACGACCACCGCCTCCCCGTGGATGCTCGGAAGGAGTCCCGACTGGTACTGGCCCCGTGCGTACACCACGCGTGTGCCGCTCGCCGCGTACACGACCGAGAACTGCCCGACCACGCCCCAGCCGTCGTCGAGCCAGAGGCCTTCCGGGCCCCGCCAGATGCGATACCGGGCGAGCCGCAGCGCGCGAGTGAGGTGCGTCGCGAGCTCAGGGTGATCCAGCAGGAACTCGAAGACGTCGCGTCGCACGACGAACGGCTCGCCCGACGCCTGAACGCTCACCGAGGCGCCCTGCGCGACTTCCTGGAGCCGGGCGCGCTCGGCGGGCGGGATCCGGGTGGGCAGCGTGGCCGACGGCCTGGCGCCGAGGGCGTTCGACGCGAGCAAAACGACCGCGGTGCCGGTCACGGCCCACGCGGTCCACGAACGGTGCCTGGACAACACGACCGGCTCATTATAACCTTCCGGACTACGCACGGGATTCGCCCCGAACGTACGACGCCCCCACCGGGGGCTCGGGGGGCAGCATGTACCAGTACCTCTACGCGATCGCCGACCTGCTCCCGGCGGCATGGCGTCCTCCGGACGCGAGCGTCGGAGGCCCCGTCGTGCTTCGGCGCCTGGGCGACCTGGTGGTTCTTGCGAGCCCCCTCGACCTCCTGCCGGAGGCCAACGCCCGGACGCTGGCCCTCCACCACGACGTCGTCGCCACGACCCTCGACGCGGCCGCGGTGGTGCCGTTCAGGTTCGGCACCATTGTGGCAACGGCGGACCTCGACGCCTGGCTCGGCGCGCACACGCAGCTCGTTCGGGCGACGCTCGGTCAGCTTCGGGGCTGCGTCGAGATGAGCGTCAAGCTCCTGCGTCTGCACTGCGGGCACTCGATCGAGCGGACCTGCCGCGAGTGCGCCGACGGCGCGCCGGGCGTCGTCCAGCTCCGGGAGCTGGCGGAGCGACTCGTGACGCAGGCGGGAATCGAGCGGTGGCGCTACCGGTCGGCGGGAGGCAGCAGCAACGTCGCGGGGTCGGTCGCCTTTCTCGTCCCGCGGTCGGAGGTCGACAGCTTCCTCACGCGCATCGCGCCGATCGCGTCGCGCGCCGCGGGGATCGCCGTTGTCCCGACCGGGCCGTGGCCGCCGTACTCCTTCGTTCCGAGCTTCGACCGCTTCCCGCTCGCACGGCTCTCGGAGCCGGGTCGGCGCGCGGGGCGCCTGGCGTGCTGAGGAATTCTGTTTTTCGGCTCGCCCTGCCGCCTTGTCCAGCGTGGCGTTGTGGGATAGGCTTGGCGCCACTCGTGGCAGGGCGAGCCGCAGCCGCCGGCGAGGCGAGGCGATGACAGGAGGGCCCATGCAGCGACTCCAGCGTTCCGCCGTCGAGGGGCTCATGGATGGGCGCCCCGGCACGACGCTCGAGGCGGCACTCGAGGTGTTCGAGGTCTTCGCCAGCGGGTCGCTCACGGACGAGGTCTATATTCTGGACGACGTCGCCGGCAAGCGCATCGCGATTGCTCCAACAGCGCTCAAAGACAAGTACCGGCGGGGGTGAGCCATGGCCATCGTCTACATTTCGCATCAGATGGGAGCAGGTGGCCCGGAGATCGGCATGGCGCTGGCGCAGCGGCTCGGGTATCGCTACGTCAACCAGGAGCTGCTTCTCGACGCCGCGCGCCGCTACGGGCTCGCGGAGGACAAGCTCTCGCACCTCGACGAGTCGAAGCCGACGCTGTTCGAGCGCTTCGACACGGAGACGCGCCACCACATCACCGTGCTGCAGACCACCTGCCTCGAGTTCGCCGAAGACGACAACTGCGTGCTGATGCGCGGTGGCGGCCAGTGGCTGCTCCGCGGCGTGCCGCACGTGCTCAGGATCCGGATCATCGCGCCGTTCGAGCACCGCGTGAAGCAGTGGATCAAGCGCACCACCGAGATGACGGGCGAGGCGCCGAACCAGCGCGCGGCCGCGGACCTCGTGCGCCGAGACGACACCGAGAAGTCCGGGCGGATGCGGTACCTGTACGAAGTGGACGTCGCGGATCCCACGCTCTATGAGCTGGTCGTCAACACCGAAAAGCTGAAGCACGAGGCCGTGGTCGGGGTCGCCGAGGGGCTGGTGCGCCGTCCCGAGATGGCCACGACCGATGTCGGTCGCCAGATGGTCGTGTCGCGGGCACTGGCGTCACGCGTGCAGGTGGCGCTCGCGACCCACCCTGAGACGCGACGCTACCGTATCACCGTCGAGGCCCACGCCGGCGTCGTCACACTGGAAGGGACCGCGGCCCTCGAGCGTGCGGTCGAGGTCGCGCGCACGGTGCCCGGCGTGCGAGAGGTCAAGACCCTACAGGTCGAGATTCCGCCCATCCCGCCGTTCGTGGCTTGATCGGCGTCGGGAGAACATCCTCAGCGGTCCTGGAGGGACGGCTGGCGCTCGGGCGTCAGCCGATCTGGCGCTTCGGCGACGCGTAGCTCCACCACGCGGCGCTCGCGATTGCGGATGATCTCGAGCTTGACCGTCTTGCCCACCTCGGCGTCCGCCGAGAGCCGCTGTAGCTGACGGTAGTCGTCGACCGCGGTACCCGCGAACGAGACGACGACGTCGTTCTTCTGAAGCCCCGCCGCTGCGGCGGGACCTCCCGGATACACGCGCGCGACGACCGCCCCGCGCGGGTCGCGCAGCCCGAACGACTGCACCAGCTCGCTGGTCAAGGGCTCCATCGCGATGCCGATCCAGCCCCGCGTCACCTTGCCGCGGTCGATCAGCTGCCCGGTGACGCGCTTGACCATGTTCGCGGGAATGGCGAAGCCGATACCCTGGCCGGTGGCCACGATGGCCGTGTTGATGCCGATGATCTCGCCGCGAAGATTCACGAGGGGGCCGCCCGAGTTGCCCGGATTGATCGACGCGTCGGTCTGGATGAAGTTCTCGTAGGTGGCGATGCCGACGTCACCGCGCCCGGTCGCGCTCACGACGCCGACCGTGACGGTCTGGTCGAGGCCGAATGGGTTGCCAATCGCGATGGCCCACTCGCCGACACGGAGCGCGTCGGAATCTCCGAGCCTCGCCACCGCGAGATCGACGTCCGGCTCGAACCGGATCACGGCCAGGTCGGTCTTGACATCGACGCCGACGATTCTTCCCCGGTACTCCTGCTTCGAGGACAAGCGCACGGTTACACCGTCGGCGCCCCGGACGACGTGGTGATTCGTCAGGACGTACCCGCGCTTGTCGATGATGACGCCGGAGCCGAGCCCGGCCTGGTGGAACTCTTCTCGACGCCCGGGGCCGCGCGGGCCGAAGAACTGGTCGAAGAAGTCCTTGAGAAGCGGGTCCTCCGAGAACGGCCCCGGCACCATGGGCGGACGCCGCGACTTCGCCACTTGCACGGTGCCTATGTGAACGACCGCCGGTCGGACGCGCTCGGCGACACCGACGAAGGCTGACTGCAGCGCATCGGCAGGAGTCGGGGGCGGCACGGACGCCGGCTGGGCCACCGGCGACCGCGAGAAGATCAGTGCGTGGATCCAGAAGCCTGCGCCAAGAAAGGCGAAAAGCACGGAGGCCGCAAGAGCGACGCGGACAGTTCTAGGCACCATGGGCGCCGCCTCGACACTCGGATCGCCGCTCTCGCCGGATAGCGAAATGGATCGTACTCGCGCGGGTCACCGGTGTCAAGGAAACTATTGCAATTCTATGCATTTTTCCTTGACGCCCCTCTTTCCGAAAAGAGACAATGCGTTAATTTCAACTGGTGTCGCCGGCCATCGAATGAAGCACGGTAGTCTTCGCAGGTCGCTCAGCCTGCTCCTCGTGGTGTCCCTGCTGGCGCCCGGCCTGGGATCCGCTCAGCCGCCGGCTGGTGCCCAGCCACCGCCACCACCGGGGGACGCGACGCGTGCCCCCCAGCCCCCGGGGCCGTCCCCGGCACGCGGCACGATGCCCGGGCCGGATTATCGGCTGGGTCCGGGGGACGTGCTGGACGTGCAGATCGCGGGCCGCCTCGAGGTGATCCGGCAGCAGGCCGTCGTCGATCTCGAGGGCGCGATCAACGTGCCTCCCCTCGGCGCTGTTCCCCTCGCAGGTCTGACGTTGCTCGAAGCCCATCGGCGCGTCGCGCAGCGTGCGCGCGAGGTATTCCGGTTCGCCGAGGCGACGGTCACGGTCATGACCCCGCGGACGTTCGAGATCGTCGTGTCGGGCGAGGTCGAACGTCCCGGGATGCTCCAGGCCACGGCGCTGCGCCGCGTGCACGACGTCATCCTCGACTCGGGAGGGATCACGGCGCGTGGGAGCACTCGGCGTGTTCTCGTGACGCGCAAGGGCATCGAGAGCGAAATCGATCTGCTCGCGTTCCAGCTTCGCGGCGACGTGACCCAGAATCCGTTGATGGAAGAGGGCCTCAAAATCCGCGTCCCCGCACGGGCCGGCTCCGTCACGCTCACGGGCGCGGTGCGCCGGCCCGGGGAGTACGAGCTCGGCGCGACGCCTTCGCTGCGTGCGCTCCTGGAGCTGGTGGGCGGCGTGAGCCAGTCGGCGGCCGACGGCGATGCGCGGCTGACACGCGTCGGCGCCGATGGCCGCAAGGAGACGTTCCCGCTCGAGATGCGCGTGGCGCTCAAGCCTCCCGCGGACGTCAACCTCCAGCCGGGAGACGCGATCTTCGTGCCGGCGATCTCCGTGCTCCAGGACCTCGTCGAGGTTCGCGGGGCGTTCAACGGAACGCCCGAAAGCACCAAGGCGACGGTCGCCGGCAAGGCGACGATCCTCCAGCGCCTCGAGCTGGCGCAGGGCGAGCGGGTTCGCGACGTCGTGGTCAAGGTGGGCGGCGCGGCGGCGTACGCCGACCTGCGTCTGGCGCTGGTCGAGCGCAACGGCGTCACCGGGCCACGGCAGCGGATCCCGATCGATCTCCATCGGCTGCTCGTCGAGAAGGACGAGGCGCCCAACATCACGCTCCAGAACGGCGACGTCGTCGTCCTGCCGGTCGTCGAGGACCGGGTGTTCGTCCTCGGCGAGGTCAAGACGCCGGGCGCCCACGACTTCCGGTCGGACCTGACCCCGCGCGAGTACGTCGCGCTGGCCGGCGGGGCCACGAATCGGGCGAGGCTCGACAACTCCGTGGTGACCTTCCGAAACGGAAGGACCTACGCGATGGCCGACGCGCCACCGCTCGAGCCCGGGGCTGTCGTGACGGTGCCCGAGGTCGCGGTCAAGTGGTGGCAGGACTACCTCACGATCCTGAACGCAATCGCGACGCTGGCCACCGCCTACACCGGCCTCTACTTCATTTTCCGCGGCCAGGCCAACTGACCGATGTACGAAGCGTACTGGGAGCTCGGCGAACCGCCGTTCGACAACTCGCCGAACCCGAAGTTCTTCTACCTGTCGCCCGAGCACGAGGAGGCGCTGGTGCGCCTCGTCTACACGGTGCGGCACCGCAAGGGCTGCGGGATGCTCACGGGAGAGTACGGCTGCGGGAAGACCACGCTGTCGCGCGCCCTCATCCAGCGTCTCGAGGCCGAGCGCTACGAGATCGGTCTCCTGACCAACCCGTGCTGGAACGCAGTCGACTTCCTGCGCGAGGTGCTCTACCAGCTCGGCGCCGAGACCCAGGAGACGCGCAAGCCGGAGCTGCTGCACGTGCTGAATGACCTGTTCTTCCGGAACTTCCAGGCGGGCCGGGACACCGTGGTCATCGTCGACGAAGCGCAGCTCATCGAGGACGACGCGGTGTTCGAGGAGCTGCGATTACTCATGAACTTCCAGACCGACGAGCGATTCCTGGTGACCCTCCTGCTCATCGGCTCGCCGGAGCTCGCCGTGAAGGTCCGGCGGCTCAAGCACCTGGATCAGCGGATCACCCTCCGGTACCACCTCAATACCCTCGACTACACGCACACGGCGGCCTACATCGGCCACCGGCTGCGAATGGCCAGTCAGCCCAACCAGCTCTTCACCGAGGAGGCGATCAAGCTCATCTTCGACTTCACGCGAGGGACGCCGCGTGAGATCAACAACCTGTGCGACGTCGCCCTGCTGGTCGGGTACTCGAAGCGCGTGAAGGAGATTGGCGAGAAGATCATCGCCGAGGTGATCAAGGACATGGTCGGGGTCTCCTGATGGTA
>JAHFDK010000219.1 GCA_023249095.1 Candidatus Rokuibacteriota bacterium
GCAGATCCCCCACGAGGTCATGAAGCCCGTGAAGACCTGGACGACCAGTCGATAGTGACGCAATGCCCGCGCAACCTCCCGAAATGTCAGGATTCCGCTCGTCAAACCGTGGAAGTTGGGCTAGCTGTAACGCGTGACGTGAACAGCTAGGAGGTGCGCGTCGGGACCATCCTGAAAACACGGGTCGAGGCAGGCACCCCCGGGCTCCGGCCCCGACCCGGCCCCGGCTAGGCCGCTTCCCAGAGACCCTCGGCGACGCCGGCGGTCTTGTAGGCGTCGCGGATGCGATCGAGATTCTTGGTGAAGAGGAGCCCGATCTTCGCGAAGGGCTCGAACACCGGCCCCTGGCCATCGAGGAGCGGGAAGCTTACCCGGGGCAGCTTCTCCCACCGGCTCTGGAGCAGGGTGTTCACGGCCGCAAGGTTCGCGTAGAACTCCGCACGCTCCTTGACGGCGCGCTTGACGATCGGCGTGATCAGACAGTCGACCGTCTCCCGCGCGCGTGCCGCGCCCTCGGCCGCCGCCTCGGCGAGCGGGACGACGGTCACGCCGAGCTCTCCGAGGAAGCGCTGGAGCAGGCGCCCCACCGCGTCCTGGAGCAGGATCGCCGGGAGCCCCACCCGCTTCAGCGCGCCATGCCCGAGCTCCTTCGCGTCCGAGTACAGCTGGGCCTTGAGCCACTCGACGTGCTGGCGATTCTCGTCGTCCTTCCACCAGTCGCGGATCATCCGCTTGCCGAAGTAACGAATGACCGCGTAGTACTTGTCCCCCTTGAAGGCCTTCTTGGCGATCCCACGCCAGGAGTAGAACTTCGCCATCGCGTTGAGCGCCCCTATCTGCAGCTCGTAGGGGCTCATCCGGCGAGGCTGGTGGACGGCGTGGTGGCCGTCGTAGAACTGCCAGTTCTTGCTGATGACGTACTTCTCACCGCGATCGTAGAGCTGGTCCCAATCCGGCGAGCCGGGGATCGGCGTGAGGATCATGAACTGGATGGAGTCGATGTCGTTCTTCAGGGCGAACTCGGCGGTGGCGTCGATCGTCTCGACGTCGTCCTCGTCCGAGCCCACCACGAACATGCCGTGGATGCGGATCTTGTGGGCGTGGAAGCGCTCGATCGACCGCTCGATCTTGGCGAGATCTTGCTTCTTCTGGAAGAGCTTGAGCGTCCGCGGGTTGATGGACTCGAACCCGACGTAGACGTTGAAGCAGCGGGAGTCACGCATGAGCTGGAGGAGCTCGGGATCGTCGACGGTCTCCGTCCGCACCTGCGCACCCCAGTCGGGCGTCAGGTCGCGCTCGATCATTCCGCGCAGCAGCTCTTTGCAGCGCTTCTTGTTCGCGGTGAAGATGTCGTCCGCGAAGAACGTGTACATGTTGCCCCGGTGGAGCTCGAGCTCCTGCAGCACGCGCTCGACCGAGTGCGTGCGGAAGGCGTGGCCGTACATGCCGGGCACCGAGCAGAAGGTGCACGAGAAGGGGCAGCCGCGCGAGGTGGCGACCGAGATGACGCCGCCCGGTGTCCAGCCCGTGATGAGCCGGTAGTCCGGAATCGGATTGACGTCGAGGTTCGGGATCTTCGGGCGCTCCGGGAGGTGGACCGGGCGGCCGTCCTCGAGGTACGAGAGGTTCTTGATCTGCTCGAACCCGTATCCCGCCTGGATCGCATCGACCAGTTCCTGGAACGCAAACTCTCCCTCGCCGCGAACCACGAAGTCCGCGTGCTCGAGCCCCTCCTCGGGGAGGAAGCTCACGTGCGTGCCCCCGAGCACGGCGATCGCCCCCGCCTCCCTCACCTTGTCCGCGAGCCGGTACGACTGGGGCGCGGTCGACGTGATCGCCGAGATCGCGACGAGGTCAGCCGAAAGGACCTCGTTCATGTCGACATCGTGGATGTCCTCGATGTAGACGCGGACGTCGTAGCCCTTGGTGCGCATGATCGTCGCCAGGAGCACCGAGCCGAGGCGCGGGATGCACACCCGGCTGTAAATGTGCAGATGGGTCGATTTCGGCTCGACGAACACAAGCTTCTTAAGCGTGCGTCTCATCGACGAAAGTCTCCTCGGGAGTAGTTGTTTGATGAAGGGTCGCGCTTCGATCTTGCGCTCACGCTACATCGGGGCCGCTAGCAAAGTCAATCCAGCGTTCACCCTAGATCTGGGGAGCGGGAGCCTCGGCTACCCCTATATATGGGATTTTGCTCTTGACAGATTTTCGCCGCCTCACTAGCATGCCGATCAGAGGTACCTCGAGCACGCCGATGGAGGGAGGTGACGCGGTGGCCAAGAAGAAGGCGACCAAGAAGAAGAAGAAGTAAGGTCCCACGCGGCACTCGCCCTGTCTGAACATGAGGGGGAGACCCCCGACATTCTCGGATCTCCTCTCAGCGACAGGGCCGTGCTATCTGTGTACATGAGGGGGGCGACCCCCCTCATACTCCCCCGGCTGACTCCCCCCAGGCAGACTACCTCCTCCGGCTGATCGGCACCCGGGGCTATTTCGTTTTGGCGAGGGGTCGGGGCTTGGCGGGCAGGGCCTTCGTCTTGTCGTCCTTCTGGAGTCCCTTCACCTCTTCGACGAATTGGCCGATGTCCTTGAACTGCCGGTACACCGAGGCGAACCGCACATAGGCGACTGGATCGAGCCTTTGCAGATGCTCCATGACGACCCGGCCCAACTCCTCGGCGCTGACCTCTTTCTCGGCCCGCTCGTGAAGCTGGGCCTCGATGTCGACGACGACGTCGTCGACGGCCTGTACCCCCACTGACCGCTTCTCGCACGCCTTGAGGATCGAGCCACGGAGCTTCTGCCGATCGAAGGGCTCGCGACGCCCATCACGCTTCACCACGTGGGGCAGCACGTCCTCGATGTACTCGTAGGTCGTGTACCGGCGGTGACACTTGAGACACTCGCGCCGTCGCCGGATGAACTCGCCCTCCCGGCCCACCCGAGAGTCGACGACCCGATCCTCCGTGTGACCGCAAAACGGGCATTTCATCGGGCCTCTCCTCCTGTCACGCCGGTCCGATCATAAGGTTCTGTCAGTGGGTTCTCTCTGGATAGAGCGGAAACCGGCTCGTCAACTCCTGCACCTCACCCCGTACCGCTGTCTCCACCGAGGACGATCCGAGATTGGACAGCACGCGGTCGGTGAGGCGCGCGATCTCGCTCATCTCGGCTTCACGCATGCCTCGCGAGGTGACGGCCGGCGTGCCGAGACGGACACCGCTCGTCACCATGGGGCTGCGCGTCTCGAACGGCACCGTGTTCTTGTTCACGGTGATCCACGCCCGGTCGAGCGCTTCCTGGGCGTCCTTGCCGGTGATGTTCCGGCTCGTGAGGTCTACCAGCATGAGGTGGGTGTCGGTGCCACCCGTCACGAGTCGGTAGCCGCGCCCGACCAGCGCCGCCGCGAGCGCCACCGCGTTCTTCACGATCTGCGTCTGGTACTCGCGCCATGCCGGCGTCAAGGCCTCGCGAAACGCTACGGCCTTTCCGGCGATCACGTGCATCAGCGGACCGCCCTGAACTCCAGGCATGACGGTCTTGTCGAGTGCCTGCGCATGCTCCGACTGGCACATGACCATCCCGCCCCGTGGGCCGCGGAGCGTCTTGTGAGTCGTCGTCGTGACGAAGTCGGCAACGCCCACCGGCGACGGGTGAAGCCCCGCCGCGACCAGACCCGCTGGGTGGGCGATGTCGGCCATGAGGGCAGCACCGACCTCGCGCGCGATATCCCGGAACGGCGCGAAGTCGATCAGCCGCGGGAAGGCGGAACCGCCGGCGATGATCAGCTTCGGTCGGTGCTGGCGCGCCAGGTCGCGCACCTGGTCCAAGTCGATCCGCTCCGTGTCCTTGCGTACGCCGTAGGCCACGATCGAGTAGAACTTGCCCGAGTAATTCACGGGGCTCCCGGCCGTCAGGTGTCCGCCGTGCGAGAGGTTGGGCCCGAGCACGGTGTCGCCAGGCTTCAGGAGCGTGAAGTAGACCGCCATATTGGCCTGGGCGCCCGAGTGGGGCTGCACGTTGACGTGCTCCGCGCCGAATAGCTCCTTGGCGCGCGCGATGGCGAGATCCTCGACGACGTCGACGATCTCGCAGCCGCCATAGTAGCGACGCCCGGGGTACCCCTCGGCGTACTTGTTGGTCAGCACCGACCCCACCGCCTCGAGCACCGCTTCGGACACGAAGTTCTCGGAGGCGATCAGCTCGAGGTTCCGGTGCTGCCGCTGCGCCTCCTCGCGCAGCGCCTTCGCGATCTCGGGATCGGCGTCAGCGAGCCTGAGCATCGGGAGACTCCTGACCTCGCCCGCGATCGAGCACGACGATCTTGTCCACCCGTCGAGCATGCCGGCCTCCCGCGAACGCCGCCGCCAGCCAGGTCTCGAGAATCTCGATCGCGGCGTCGCGGCCGGTGATCCGCGCCCCCAGCGCCAGGATGTTCGCGTCGTTGTGCTCGCGGCTCATCCGCGCGGTGTAGGCGTCGCTGCAGGCCGCGGCACGGATACCGGGCAACTTGTTCGCCGCGATCGCCATGCCAATTCCGGTTCCACACACGAGCACGCCGCAGTCCGCCTTGCCGGCGGTCACGGCGCTCCCCACGGCGGCCGCGTAGTCTGGGTAGTCGACGGCATCAGCCGACTGCGTCCCGAAGTCGGCAACATCGTAGCCGCGGGTGACCAGCCAGGCCTTCAGGTCCTCCTTCAATGGAAACCCGGCGTGATCGGCCCCCAGGCCAACGACAGTCATATACGCACCATATCGGTTGTGGCTCCGGCGTGTCAAGCCACCAACATAGTGGGGGTTGGGTGTCCACGGCTTCGGGCGAGGACGCGCCGCAGTCGCCCGATACGAGCTTCAGAGCTCGATCTGCTGGAGGTCGGCGGCGACGGCACATCGCCAGCCGAGATGCTGCTCGATCACGGCCCGAAGGGCGGCGGCGGCCGCGGGCTCGCCGTGAACGCAATAGGTCATCGCCGGCGGACGAGTGAACCCGCGAAGCCAACGGATGATCTCTCCCTGATCCGCGTGAGCGGACAGAGCGTCCGTGGCCATGATGGTCGCCCGCACCGAAACCTCTTCGCCAAAGATTCTGAGCCGGGCGGCGCCGTCGCGGAGCAGTCGGCCTCGGGTGCCGGCGGCCTGATACCCGACGAAGAGCACCGTCGTCCGCTCGTCGGCAAGACGATGGCGGAGGTGGTGGAGAATGCGGCCCCCCGTCGCCATGCCGCTGCCCGCGATGATGACGCCCGGCCCATCGACACCGTTCAGCTTCTTGGAGTCGTCGGCCGTCGGGCACAGATGAAAGCGCGACGGCACGAACGGCCGCTTGCCCTCGGCGGTGATCTGGATCGTCGCCGGGTCGTGCTCCTCGGGGTGACGCTGGTAGATCGCAGTGGACTCGATCCCCATCGGGCTGTCGAGGTATACCGGCAGACGCGGGATGCGACCCGCCTCCTCGAGCTCTCGCAGGACGTACAGAAGATCCTGAGTGCGACCGATGGCGAAGGCCGGGACGAGCAGCCATCCCCGGTTGTCGGCCGCGCGCTGCACCGCCTGCCGGATGACTGGCGTCGCGTCACCGGCTGGATGCAGCCGGTCGCCGTAGGTGGATTCGACCAGCAGCGTGTCGGCGCTCGCGACCGCGACGGGGTCGCGCATGATCGGCACGTCGTAGCGGCCGAGGTCGCCGGAGTACACGAGCCGCCGCCCGGAGGCGACGACCTCGACGGTCGAGGCGCCGAGGATGTGGCCGGACATCCGGAAGCGGGCGTCGACGTTTCGCGCCGGTGAGAACGGCTGGTCAAACGCCACGGGCTTGACGAGGCGGAGCGCGCGCTCGGCGTCGGCGACGGTGAACAGGGGAAGCGCCGGGCGGTGGCGGGTCGCCCCGTTGCGGTTCCTGAAGTCCGCCTCCTCTTCCTGCAGCCGTGCGGCATCACGCAGCATGATCTCGAGCAGGTCGGCGGTGCCCGGAGAGCAGAAGATGGGGCCCTCGAACCCGTCGCGGACGAGACGTGGCAGGTACCCGGAGTGGTCGATGTGGGCGTGCGAGAGAAGCACGGCCGCGAGAGTTCCCGGCTGCACGGGGGGCGCCTCCCAGTTACGGGCTCGGAGCTCCCGCAGCCCCTGGAACATCCCGCACTCGAGCAGAAGACGTGCCCCATCGGAGGCGACGAGGAACTTTGCGCCCGTGACGGTCCCGGCGGCGCCGAGGAATGTGAGCGCGGCGGTCATTCGGACCCCAGCTCGGCGGGAGCTCCCGCCGGGAACTCGAACGCCTCGACCGAAGCGCCGTCACATCCCGACGCGACGAGCCGCGGGATCTCGAGGCGCGCCTCGGCCGCGCCGACCTCATGCTCCGACATCCGCGTTGCCGGGTGTTTCGGGACGAACAGCGTGCAGCAGTCGGTATCCGGCTCGATCGAGATCTCGAACGTCCCGAGCCGGCGCGCCTCCTCGGTGATCTCCAGCTTGTCCATGCCGATCAGGGGCCTCAGAATCGGCATCCCGGCGGCCTCGTCGATCCGCGCGATGTTCGAGAGGGTCTGCGACGCGACCTGTCCGAGACTCTCCCCCGTCGTCAACGCTGCCGCCCCATGCTTTCGGGCCAGCGCCTCGGCGATCCGTACCATGAGCCGACGGTAGACGACGACTCGGGCTGGAGGTGGGACGGTGAGCACGACCTCGCGCTGGATCTCGCCGAAGGGCACCAGGACGAGCTTCGAGTCGTACTGCCACTGGGTCAACAACCCGACCAGGGCGCGGGCCTTGGCCTGAGAGATCGGCGGTAGGTACGGCACACTGTGGAAGTGCACGAAGACAACGCGGCAGCCGCGCTTCATCATGCGCCAGGCCGCGACCGGGGAGTCGATCCCGCCTGAGAGCAGGGTCGCCACCGTACCGCTCGCGCCCACGGGCAGTCCTCCCGGGCCGGCGACGGGGTCGACGTACACGAACGTCTCGGCGGGCATCACCTCGACGTGGATCTCGAGCTCCGGGTGGCGCAGGTCGACGCGCGAGGCGACGCGCTCGAGGACGAACGCGCCGAGCACGCGGTTCAGCTCCACGCTCGTCATCGGGTACGTCTTGAACGCCCGGCGAGCGGTGATCCGGAACGATGCGAAGCTCCGTTCCTCGATCAGCTTCGCGATGACCGCCTTCATCGCGTCGACGGTCGAGACGACACGATAGGCGAGCGCAACGCTCGCGACCCCGCACACGCGACGCACCCGATCACGGACCGCCGCGGGATCGGGGTGATCCTCGAGGTCGAGCAGCAAACGACCCGAGACCTGCCGCAGCTTCACCGGCGCCAGATCCGACGCTGCGCGCCGAAGATTTCGTGCGAGATGGCGCAGGAAGAGCGGCCGGTTACCCCGCTTGAGGCCGAGCTCGTGGTAGTGCACGAGCCCGATGGGTCGCAGCCTGGCCATGTCAGCGGAGCTTGGCGACGAGGGCGCGGGCGCGCTCGAGCTCGTCCGGGGTATTCACGTTCATGAAGGCGACCGCCGGGTCACGGAACCGAGCCACATCGGTCTCGGGGATCTCGACGACACGCACACGGTCGAAGAACCCCACGATCCTGAGCTGCCCGGCCAGCAGCCGTTCCTCGATGTGTGGAAGGCACGCCTTCCCGTACGCGGCATGCATGGTCTCGAGCTGGCTGCCGACGCGCGGAATGACGACGTCGCCCTGGCCGGCGCGCGCGACGACCAGTCTGACGACTTCGGGGTGAAGGAACGGCATGTCGCAAGCGACCGTGAATGCCACCTCGCCCGCGGCGGCCTTGAGGCCCGAGTAGATCCCGCCGAGCGAGCCGTGGTCCGGATAGACGTCCGCGACCGTGGGCAGCCCGAGAAAGGAGTAGAGCTCCGGGGTGCCGGTCACGATCAGGACGTCGTCGACCACAGCCGCGAGCGCCGCGACGACGCGCTCGACGATGCACCGGCCACCCAGCTCGATCAGGGCTTTCGGGCGGCCACCCATTCGTACGCTTTTGCCGCCGGCCTGGATGACGCCCGTGACTCTCATTCTATGCGCCAGCGATTGGCAGTCGGACGGCACCTTGGCGGATGACCCTCGGCGGGTCCACGGTCACGTCGAGGATCGTCGAGGGCTCGCCGCCCGCCGTCGGTCCGCCATCCAGGATGAGGTCGATCTTGTCCGCGAAATAGGCGAGCACGCCCTCGGCCGTCGTCGGTGGCTCGAGGCCGCTCGGGTTCGCACTCGGAGCTGTCACCGGCGCGCCGAGGGACTCCACCAGACCCCGCGCGACCGGGTGGGACGAGACGCGGAGCCCGAGAGTCCCCGTCCCCGCCGTCACGTCTGAAGGCACATTGGCGTGCGCGGAGAGCACGAGAGTGAGGGCGCCGGGCCAGCAACGCGCCATCAGGGCCAGTGCTGGGTTGCTCACGTGTGCCACGGACTCGGCCATCGCCACCGAGTCGACAAGGACAAGGAGCGGCTTCGACTCGGGCCGCCCCTTCAACTCGAAGATCCGCCGGACGGACACGGGATCGAGTGCCGCCGCGGCAAGACCGTAGAAGGTCTCCGTCGGGAACGCCACCACCCCGCCCCCCCGGAGGACGTCCGCCGCAGCTCGAAGACCGGCCGGAGTGGGCGCAACGGGGTCGACCGCGATGATACGCGGGCGTCCGACGTGCCTCACGTCCCCGACTTCGGCGGCTCGCCCGACTTCATCTGCGCCGCCACGCGACGCGCGCGCTCGTCCACCTCGTCTGCGAGCCGTCTCCGATAGGCGGCAAGGCGGGCCGCCAGCGCCGCGTCGCCGAGCGCCAGGATCTGAGCTGCGAGCATTCCCGCGTTGGCCGCGCCCCACTTGCCGATCGCCACGGTCGCCACCGGGACGCCTTTCGGCATCTGCGCGATCGAGAGGAGCGCGTCGAGACCCCCGAGCGGTGTGGACGCGACCGGGACGCCGATCACCGGCAGGGGCGACAGTGAGGCGAGGACGCCCGGGAGGGCGGCGGCCCCGCCGGCCCCGGCGATCAGGACGCCGATGCCTCGCGAATGGGCCGTCGTCGCGTATTCGTGGGTACGCGCCGGCGTCCGGTGCGCAGAGGCGACGACGACTTCGCTGCCCACCTCGAGCGCGTCGAGCACCTTCACCGCCTCGAGCATCACCTCGAGGTCCGAATCGCTGCCGAGCACGATACCCACGCGCACAGGTCCCGTCACGACTGTCTCCTCTATCGGCTCGCCCGAATCATTGAACCGCTCGCCTCAGCGCCGCGGCGGCGCTTCGGCTCGCACTCCCCTTCTCCCAATGTCAGTACGATAGTGCATGCCATCGAAGAAGATCTCACGCACGGCGCTGTAGGCCGACGCCATCGCGTTCGTGAGATTCTCGGCGACGGCGGTCACGCCAAGCACTCGGCCGCCCGCGGTCACCAGCCTACCCTCGCGCGTTGCAGTTCCGGCGTGGAACACCTGCACATCGGGCCTGGCTTCGGCGGCCTCGACACCGCGAATCGGGAGTCCGGTGGCGTACTTGCCCGGATATCCGCCGGAGGCGACGCACACGCAGACTGAGGCCACGTGCGGCCACGGGTGCGCCGGCGGCCAGGCTTCTCCACGAGCGGCCGCGAGGAGCAACGGGACCAGATCGCCCGGCGCCCGAACGACGAGCGCCTGGCACTCGGGGTCGCCGAAGCGGCAGTTGAACTCGACGACCTTCGGCCCCTGGGCCGTCAGCATGAGGCCCGCGAAGAGGACGCCCCGGTAGGCCGCGCCCTCGCGGGCCAGCGCGGTGAGGGTCGGCCGCACGATCCCTTCCATGACCCGCTTCTCGAGCGTGTCGTCGAAAACGGCCACCGGCGAGTAGCATCCCATGCCGCCGGTATTGGGCCCACGATCACCATCGAAGACGGCTTTGTGGTCCTCGGCGGCGGCGAGTGGCATTGCATCGTGACCGTTCGCGAGGACGAAGAAGGACACCTCCTGCCCCACCATGAGCTCCTCGACGACCACCCGAGCCCCCGAGGTGCCAAAGGCTCTTCGCTCCATGCATTCGGCGATCGCCGCGTCGGCCTCCTCGAGCGTGCGGCAGACAATGGCGCCCTTGCCAGCGGCAAGGCCGTCGGCCTTGACCACGAGCGGGGCGCCCACGTCGCGGCAGTATTGGCGCGCATGGGTGGGTTCGTCGAAGGTCGAGAACTGCGCTGTCGGGATGCCGTGGCGCAGCATCAGGTTCTTCGCGAACACCTTGGACCCTTCGATCGCCGCCGCCCGCGCGCTCGGCCCGAAGACAACGAGGCCGGCGGCGGCGAGCCGATCGGCGAGCCCGGCGACGAGCGGCACTTCCGGCCCGACCACAGTGAGGTCGATGCGCTCGCGCCGGGCGAACGCGACGAGCTCGTCATGCGAGTCGACGCTGATGTCGACGCACGACGCGTGGCGTGCGATCCCGGGATTGCCTGGGGCCGCGAACACCGTGTCGACCAGCGGGCTCTGGGCAATCTTCCAGGCCAGCGCATGCTCCCGACCCCCGCCGCCCACCAGGAGGACTTTCATTTTAGCGAGTGCCTTGAGGCCGGCTCGAGCCGAGGGTGGCCTGAGATAGACGCGACCCGGCTCCGACCCGCCCGTTCTGCCCGAG
>JAHFDK010000220.1 GCA_023249095.1 Candidatus Rokuibacteriota bacterium
CAGCAGCGTCGCCCGCCGGTAGAGCGATGCCGACTCCTCGATCGCGCGCTGGGCGATGGTGTCGAGCGTCGCCTGGTCCGCCGCAGCCTCCGCCCTGATGACCTTCGTGATGGTCCTCCCCAGGGTCACCGTCGACACCGGCGAGCTCGGGTCCGAGTTCGTCTTCACGCTCGACAGCGGCGCCCGGTTCGGGTCGTCCACGATCGCAATCACCTGGTTGGCCAGGCGCGTCGTCTCCGCCTCCTCCGTAATCGGGACCAGCACGTAGTCGTCCCCCGTGTAGGTCACGTCCGCCGTCCGCCGCGCCAGCGCGTCCCGGCTCCGGCTCCTGCAGATGCCGCTCGCGTCGAACCAGTGCGAGTACATCCCCGCGCCCTGGAGCAGGTCGTTCACAATCACCGCCCACGGCGTGCCCGGCGGCCACGAAAGGTCCACCGGCAGTGTCAGCGTCGTCGTCGGGAGCGCGTAGGTGAGCCCCTGGTTGGTCAGGATGGCGCCGGCCGCGTTCGCCCCGGAGACGTAGTTCTGCCCGCTCGCCACGCGCCACGTGGACGTCGTGGTGGACTCCAGAAGGTGCATCGTGTTGTCGGCCGCGTCCACCTCCCACATCTCGTGCCCGCCAGGCGTGTAGATCTTCCTCGGCACGTTCAGCAGGAACAGCCCCATCGGGATGTCGAGGTGGTAGTTCCCGTCCACCAGGAGGTCCATGATCACGGCGATGTGGTCCGCCAGCGGGTCGATGGTCACAGCGTCGCCGGCGTCGTCCACCGCGTTCGCGTCGATGAGGAACGATGCCGTCCGCAGCACCGTCCGGTCGTTGTTCAGTTCGAGCGATGCGCCGGCCACCGCGGCCGTCACGTCCGCCAGGAACAGGTTGGCCTTCGTCCGGCGCTCGAAGCGGAAGGTGTAGACGACCGGTCCGGTCTCGCCCGTGAGGGCATCGCTGACCCGGTTCGCCGATGGCGCGACCTCCCAGAGCAGTTGCAGGTCCCGTGACACCCGGCCGCCCAGCGTCCAGAGGAGCTGCCGGTCGACCTCAACGCGCCCGCCCAGCGTCCAGAGGAGCTGCCGGTCAACCTGGACAGCGTAGGGAGTTCGGCCCGGCCAGGGAGCGCGCGCGTGAGCCGGGAAGCCGCGCCCAGTGCGTGCCATCTATCGCACCGCCGCGCGTTGCACTGCCTGCCGGATTATCGTGGGCCGGGGAGGGCCTGGAAGATAAAACTGCAGCGTGTTGGCGAAGTTGATCCACGGATTGTAGGTCGTAGTTGTGGTCGTGTCATCAATAGGAAGATCTCCGCTGGCTCCATTCTCCCCGACTCTGAACGTGCCGTTGTGTCCATCCGTACCCCCTGATGATGTGGGCGTTCCTCCAAGACCAATCTCCACAACGATACGGTCACCAGAAGAGGCTACGACCTCAGTAGTGGTCGCAGAATCGCCTCTGTTGGTAACGGTAGTACTCATCTCAGTGGCGTCGCGCCGAATTGCGAGCAGCGTCCCACCTGAGACCGCCGCGCCCGATGAATCAATCAAATAGATTTTCCACGTCAGAAACAGATTGTTCGCCGCACCATCTTCTGATACCTGAATTTGTAGGGATACAGTCTGAGCAGCAATAGTTTGGGCAGCCAATGGCAAGCTTACGAACTGCCAACCACAGGCGTCCTTATTTGTAAGGTCATCAGCGTTATCAAAGAGTGCACTTTGATTATTCAGCGCTGAGCTACCTATCGGACTATTGAGCCTCCGAACAGGGGCTGGCTCTCCGATTGCGTTGAGGACGTGCTCCCACTCTGCTGTCGGTGTGGGTGGACTTACGGCAGGCGTGTTCGTCCGGTCGAAGTAGAAGCGCGTCGCCACCTACCCGACCGCCTCAACTTCCATGTGCCCGATCACGTTCACGTTGGCCGTCACGTTGACCCGGATGCCGAGCGCCTTGATCGTCCCTCCCGACGCATCGCACTCGATCTCCCGCCCGAGCGGGAACTGGACGATGAGCAGTCCCATGTACTGGGGCACGTAGAACCGCCCCACGCTCACCAGCGCCGTTGGCTCCGTCGTGTAGTTGCCGCCGCCCGTCGGCGCGGAACCGCCCGTCGCGCGGCCCCTGATCTGCGTGATCGTTGGCGTCACCCCGCTCGCCCCTGCCGTGGCCTGGGTACTCGTCACGATCTCCACCAGCGCCGGGACGGCCGAACTGGTGACGCCATCGAACGAGATCGCGAACTCCACCAGCGCGAGCCCGTGCCCCGCCGGCGCGATTGCCATCATGAAAGTCTTCGCCCCGGCCGCCGCCGCGAAGGGCGTCCCCGAGACCAACCGATACGCTGCGCTAACTGCCATGTCGTCCCCTCCTACGGGTCGCTGGTGCCCTTCACCCTGAAGTTCACGTCGTCGTTGTTCAGCGAGGCCGCGTCAGGGTTCACCACGAGCTTGAACCACACTGCAGCGCACTTGTTGATGGCCATGTCCCCGATGCTCAGCGCCGCCGCCTCGCTCGTCGGGTTGCTGAACGTCACCCCGCTGGGCGCCGTCACATCGTTCGCCGGGATCGCCGCCTGGGCGCCTGCCTGGTTGTAGGTGACCACCCCCGCCGGGTCGAGACCGACCGTGATGTCCCCACCGCCCGCGAGCTGCGAGACCAGCCACAGCTTCACGCCCTGCCAGGTGAGCGACCCGTGGCTGTTGTAGACAAAGACGCACCTGTAGACCGTCTTCCCGGTCCCCGCTTCGGCCGCCGTGATGTTCGCGAAGAGGTTCTGGAGACTGGCGTTCACCAGGTCCGTGGTCGACATGTACTTCCCGATGGACGCCGCCGGCGTGCTCGCCAGCGAGTTCCCCGCCGCGCCGCTCTGGGTGCTCAGCCGAACCTTGATGTCCGTGTCAACGATCGCCATCAGCTCACCTCCTCCCGGTAGTGGACCTCTCGCAGCGTCACCCGCCCGTCGTACGCCACGAACTCATCGCCTCGCTCCAACCCCTCGATCGTGCAGAACGACCGTACGTCCCGCCCGTGGCGGACCACGAACACCGACCCGTTGTCCTTCTGCCGCTCCAGCAGCGTCTTCAGCGTCCGCCAGCAGTTCGCCCGGTCCGCCCAGCTTGTCCGCCAGGAGACCTGGATCGCCTGGCCCAGCGCCGGTCCCACGTGCGCCGTCGGCGAGCGCCGCGACCACGGCTGCACGTACGCCAGTTGAGGCTCCGTCGCCACGCTCTGGGCGTCCCCGATGATCTCCACGTAGTAGTCCGGCGCCGCGACGTCCGCAATGAACACCGAGTCGATCGTCACCGTCACGCTCACCGCCGTCGGGAACGCGCTCTCCACCTCATCGCCCGAGACCACCGCCACCACCGTGACCGCGTACTCGTACGTCCCGCTCTCACCGCCGATGTTGTAGTCCTGGTAGAACGTGATGCTCCGGTCGGTGATCCGCTTGATCTTCGTCCAGGCCGTCGCCCCCTGCACCCGCCGGTACACCTGGTAGCGCAGGAAGCTCGTCAGCGGCTCCGTCGATTGTGTCCATGTCAGGTAGGCGTGCGGCAGCGTCGCGAAGCTGATCATGTCTGGCTCCCCACCGCGGAGCCGCTCAGCCCGCTAATCGTCGCCGGCGGCGTCCAGGCCGTCGTCACCTTCACCTTGCTCGACTGCCCCGTCTGGGAGAGCGTGTCGCGCACGATCGCCTGGACGTAGTAGGTCAGCGCGTTTCGAAGCGTCCCCGCCGGGATGTTCCAGGTCACCGCCGTGCCCGCCTGCACCCCGCTGTCGTAGACCACCGTCGTCTGGTCGCTCGCGAACACCTTCACCTGGTAGTCCTGCTGTGTCCCGCTCCCCCCGCTGAACGTCCAGGTCACCGTCGGCGCCGGCGTGGCGAACACCTCGTCGGCCGTGGGGTCCGTCAGCGTGCAAAGCGGCGCCGTCGCCACGGAGAAGACGTTCCAGGCGCCGTACGGCCCGTAGCCGGGGCCAGCGAGCCCCTTCGTCCTCACCTTCCACTGGTACTGCCGGGTCAGGACCAGCGTCTCGGTCACGTCGTGCGTGAGCGTCGCCTGGCTCAGCGTCTTCGGGTTGTAGCCGGTCACGTAAGCCAGGGTCGTGTTGTCGTAGAGCTCGATGTCCACGGCCGTCTGCGCGTCTGGCGGAGTATCCGGGTCGTTGTGCACCCACGAAAGCGTCGGCGTCTGGTCCGGCGTGACCGCCCCTCCCGTCGGCGTCGTCCCCGTCGGCGTCGTCGGCGCCGCGTTCGTGTTGAAGTCCTGCCACGCCGTCCAGTCGCTGTAGGTGGCGGCGTTGTCCTTCGACCGCGCACGGATGCCGTAGGTCGTACCCCACGCGAGCGCGGGAGGCGTCGCCGGCGTGTCGGCCGGGTTGTTCGTCCCGTACGCCTGCCCCGTGGCGATGTCCGCGGCCACGTCCCCCGACTGGTAGATCGTCGTGGTGCCTTGCCGGATCTCGTACTGGAAGTCCGTCTCGGTCCCGCCGAGGCCCTGGCTGTAGGTCCCGCTCACCGTCGGCGTCAGGCTGTTCTGCAGCCCGCTGGGAGTGATGCCCGTCGGCGCGTTCGGGGCCACCGCCGGCGTGAACGCCGACCAGGCGGTGTAATCGCTCCACAGCCCGGGAGCGTCCTTCACGCGCGCCCGCACCTCGTAGATGGTGCCCGAGACCAGCGCCGTGCCGGCATAGGTCACCGAAGCCGCTTTCGCCGTCTGCTGCGCGCCCGTGGTCGCCACCTGCCCCGGGTCCCAGAAGCTCACCTGGTCGCTCTGCCGGCGCACCTGGAACTGGTAGGCGCTGAATGTGTCGTTCTGCGGGTCCGTATAGTTGACGGTCAGCGTAGGGGTCAGCGTCCCAACCTGCGCTCCGGCCGCGGGGGCGGCGATTGTCGCCCCCGGCGCGGTGTTGGTGACCGGCGTGAAGTTGACGAACCCGCTCCACTCGCCCTGGGCGTTCGAAGCGCCGGAGTTGTCCTTGGTCCGCGCGCGCCACTTGTACTGCGTGCCGGAGACGAGCGTGCTGCCGGCGTACACCTCGATAATCGCCGTTCCGTTGGCGCCCATCTCCCCACTCGCCCACATCAGCGCGTTGTCGCTGACCCGCCGGACCTCGATCTCCACCTTCGACATGGGGTCAGGCGTGGAATCCGGGTCGTTGTGTGTGCCGGTGAACGTCGGCACCAGCGTCGAGATCGTCCCGCTCGGTGCGGTCTGCGTCGGGGCACTCGGCGACCTGTTGTAGGTTATTTCCGCCCGGGCGAACGTTGCCCGTGCCCCGTTGGCCACACCGGAGGAGAGCCAGAACTGCAGTCGCGCAGCGATAGATCCGGCACTGATGAGGGTAGCCAGGATGTCGCTGCCGCACTGCCGCTCATACTCAGCGTAGGTTGTGCCCAGCGGGAACAACTGGGTGTTCGCGCCCTCAGATACCGACACGCTCGCCCCACGGAAGCGAAACGACGCCCCCGACGTGTTCGCGCGCGCTGTGACCCACACCGTCAGCGCGGTAGCTACGGCATCCGCGGCCACCGAACCGGCAAACTGGATGACCTGAACGTCAATCGTCGTCGTATTGACGAGGTACTTGCCGTCACCGTCGGACGCCACCATGGCATCATCAACATTGCTGGCGGACCCGCCCAACGCCCATCCCCCAATGGGCGTTGGCGGGGAGCTCATAGAGAGAGCCAAAGTCGTCGTCACCTACCTCACCCCCCACTGCAGCGCGCCTGGCCCGAACTCATGCGCCAGCTTCTCCCGCCACCACCGCTCCAGCGCCGTCCGCAGCACGCCTTCGTCCGCGTTCCCCTGGATGTTGAACGTCGCGTTCAGCGTCACCCCGCCGCCGCCCAGCATCGCCGCCGTCTGCCGCGCCGGGATGACCTGCGACCCCCGCGGCAGCCCCACCAGCTCCGGCCCCTGCTCGCCCACCAGCGCCAGCCCGCCGCCGAAGAAGGGAGTCCCCTGGGCAAAGCGCGGAATCGTGACGTGCCCCACGGGGTTGTCGGGCAGGTTGATGTCGGGCAGGTGCGGCACGGAAATCTTGTTTGGGATAGCGTCGTTGACCTTGTCAATGACCCAGTTGATCGCGTTTTCGAATAGCTCAACCAGCGCGTTTGCGATGCCGCCCGCCAGTTCGAGCGCGCCCTTGAGAGCCCCAACGATCCCGTCCTTGAGCGCACCGCCTATCGCCTGGCCCGCAGCGAGCATCAGCGGTGCCAGTTCCTTGATGAACGTTATCCCCGCCGAAACGACGCCCTTGATGCCTTCCCACACCGCGAACACGATCTGCTTCACGCCGTCCCACGCCCGCTCCCAGTCCCCGGTGAGCAGCCCCATCACGACATCGACGATGCCCTTGATTACGTTGATGGTCGTCTCGATGTAGACCTGAATGACGTCCCAGATGAGCTTCACGTAGGCCGCGAGTGCGTCGAGCGCGGGCTGAATCACGGCCATGATTTCGCCCCAGTGGTCGCGCACGAACCCCACGGCCTTGGTCACGACGTCCGCGATCGTCGTCGCGATCGCCTGCACCGTCGGGATGAACGGGTCCTTGATCCAGTCGACGAACGCTTCGAACGCCGCCTTGACGTTCTCCGTCGCCGTCTTGAGCGGCGGGTACTTCTTCTCCAGGTCGTCCCAGTTCTTGACCAGCCAGATGATCCCTGCCACCAGCGCCGTGAGGGCGAGCCCGATGGCAAGGACGGGGGCGATCGCGATGATGGTGGCCACCGCCGCGGCGCCGGCCGCAACAGCCCATGCCGCGAACGCGCCCACGAGCACCCCACCGATGACGATCGCGGCGGCCGCCCAGATCTCCTTGTGCTCCGCGATGAACGCCCCCACCGTCTGGAGGGGAGGCAGCAGCTTTTCCGCCAGCGACGCTGCCAGTTCCTGCACCTTTGGTGCGATCGCCTCGAAGACGTCCCGGACGGCTTCGAGCTTCGGCTGGATGTCGTTCGCGAAGAACGACATGAACGCCGGTACGAGCTGGTCCCGGACGTACTCCGCCGCAACGCGGGCGCCGTCCGCCAGCTTCTCCACCGCCGGCGCCACATGCTGGCCCAGCTTCGTCCCCATCTCCACGAACCTGGGGATCAGGTCGAGCACGAGCCCCAGCAGCTTCACCTTGATGGGCAGCAGCTTCTCGCCGATCGCGACCGAGAGGTCGGACATCCGCGCCGCGAGGATGCGTTGCTGATTCGCGGCGCCGCCGGAGGTCCGCGCGAAGTCGCCCTGGGCGGTCGTGGTCTGAGCCATGATGATCGCGTAGCGGGCGGAGATCTTCTGCTGCTCGGTCATCGCCTTTCCGTCGGCTGAAATCCCGAGTTCCACCGCCTTGGCGCTCACTGCCGCTTCGCTCAGCGCCACGCCGAATTTCTTCAGCGGCTCCGCTTCCCCGGAGAGCCCCGCTCTCAGTGCCAGGAGCACCTCCTCGGGGCTGGCGTTGTTGAACGACGCCATGTCCCCGGCGAGCCCCACCATGGTCTGTGACATGTCCTTCGCCGCGGCCGGCGTCTGTCCCATCGCCAACAGGAAGTTCCCGAACGTCCCCGCCGCCGAAAGCGCGGCCCCCTCGGACATGCCCATTGAGGTGGCGGCGGTCTTCGCCCAGGCCTCAATCTCCGGGGAGCTCTCCCCGAAGACGACCCTCACCTTCGAGAGCGACTCTCCGAAGTCGGAAGCCGCGTTCATGGCGCCGCCGAGCAACCCGGGCAGCTTCAGCAAGCCGGCGCCGATCACGAACCCGCTGGCGATCTTCGCGACGTCGCCGAGGTGCCTTCCGATCCCGGCGATTTTCCCGCTGAACCCTTCCGCCGCCGCGCCCGCGCCCTTGAACGCGTCCTCGGCCGACTTCTGATCGCCTACGAATCGAAGCTTGAACGTCCGTTCGGCTGCCATGCGGACATGGTCGCGGGCCGCTTCCGAGGGACCTTTAGCGCCGCGCCTGCTGCGCCTTCTCCCACGCTTCGAAGTAGCCCTTCATCGCTTCGAACTCCCGCACCTTCAGAGCCCAGAACTCGGCCGGCCGCAGCCCGTAGAACTTCACGAACGCCGGCAGCCACCCGATGTAGGGCCGCCGCCGTGTTCCCCTGGCTGTCCGGCCTACGCTTTTCCCGGTTTGGCTTTCTCAGCCGCAGGCGTGGGGAACTTGATAGCCCCGAACTTCGTCCCCCGCGCCTGTACGAGCGTGAACGATGGGTCCTTCATCCTCCCGGAGATCCACACCATCGCCGTGATCACCTTCATCGGCGGGTTCACGGTCGCGGTGCCGTCGGGTCCCGGCTTCACCAGCGTGGTCAGGTCGGCCAGCGGCACCCCCGTGTACTCCTCGAAGTCCTCGGCGTCCTCGAGCGTCAGCTCGTTGGGGTCGAAGTCAACGTCGATCTCCATCGTGTCCATGTGGTTCTCCCTCTTCAGTCCGGGTACGCCCCGGCCAGCGTTTCCTCGATTGCGTTGAGCATCTGTTCGACTACGTCGTCCTGGCGGTCCCTCACAGTCGGCCAGAGGAAGTAGCCCGCGTCGCTGTCGTTCCCTCTCCACGGCGGGAACTGTGCCCGCCCGCCGCGCCGTCCGCGGCCTGCCGGGAGCCCTCCCCCGAACTCGAACCCGAGCGCCCATGGCACCTTGTCCGAGCCCACGGCTACCCACGGCGTATCGCTGTCGGCGCCGCTCTGGATGCTGGTGAGCAGGTCGCTCCAGTGCTGCTTCTGCGTGGCCCTCGTCCTCGGGAACTTCGGCACCGGGTGCTGCATCGACGCGAGATTCCGGGCACCCGCCCTCACGTCCGCGGCGATCAGCCGGAACCGCCGACGGATTTCCTTGTCCAGCCGTTCCGGCGACTTCCGCAGCTCGGCGATGAAGGGCTTTAGCCCCTCCGCTTCGAACCCCGCGTCCCGCGAAAAGGAACCCGGCATCGCCTACGCCGCCGTGTCGGTCGTGCGCTGCTCGAGGGTGATGATCGGGTCGGTGCCGTTGTACAGCGCCTTGATCGGCGCCGGGTTCATGAGGATGTCCGGCCCGCCCACAGCCGGGTTCGACCCCGTGTACATGAACTTCGGGATGGTGATGGTCAGCTTGGGCGGCCCACCGCCGGCGATGTTCGTCGGCCCGGTAAACGTGATCACCAGGTTGGCGACCTCCGTCCCGGCGATCCATGCGGCGTACCGCGTGAGGTCCTCGAACTCGAAGCTCAGGTCCGCCGTGACCTCGAACTCGCCGTTTGCCAGCGGTTCCTTCTTGGCGTTACCCAGGAAGCGCCTCTCGGTCTGGAGTGCGTTCTTGCCCTTGATGCTGAAGTCCTTGAGCGACACCGCGGCCGCGGCGATGGTCACGGCGGCTTCGCTGAACACGAAGATCTCGTCGCCCGTCTGGTAGCTCGCGCTCGCCAGCGCCACGTTCGTGACCACCGTCGCAGCGTCGAAGTTGCAGACCAGCACGAGCTGCTGGTCCTGCCCGATCTTCAGTTCCCACTCGGTGACCTTGCAGCCGGCGTAGGTGAACGCCCGCACCGTCCCGCCGATGTCCGGCCGGCCAACCTGCACGGTCAGCGAAAGCCCCGCGAGGCCGGCGGTGTCGGGCGTGATGGTCGCCTTGTACTCGGAGCCGGCGACGACCACGTTCGCGTAGCTGCCCAGGCAGTGCTTCAGCAGCAGCCCGAAACCCTTCGTCTTGTAGTCGAACTCGATTGGGCCGGTCGCGAACCGGACGTATTCCTTGTGGTTGCCGGTCTTCAGGAACCGCCCCGTGCCGAGTCCCTTCGTCTGGATGCTCGCGACGTCGGCGCTGATGCCCTCGGTGTTGAACTCGAGGAAGCGGGTGACGGTGACGGCCGTGCCGTAGACGCTCTCCGCCACCATTCCTACCTGGGCCGCGAGACCGCTGCCGATTGCCACAGAACTACCCTCCTAGGCGACGTGCGCCCATATCTGACCGCGGACTATTCGACCGACGGTTGAATGGTCGATCCCGAGACTTCGGGCTATTTCACTCTGGCTCTCACCGTTCCGTGATCGCTCCCGGATCGACCGAACCATCTTCTCCGTCAGCTTGGCTGACCCATGACTCTCGCCACGCGCCCGCCGCTCAGCAGGCACGAAGTTGCGACCCTTGAACTTCCCCGGTTCCTGGCGTGCGGGGTTCAGCTCATCGGTGAGCGAACGGCCCTTGGCGACCATATCGGCCATGTTGTCTGCCGGGGAAGCCGCGAACAGGTGCCGCGGGTTGCAGCATGGGGGGTTGTCGCAGCGATGGCAGACGTGGAAGCCCGAAGGGATCTCCCCGATGACCAACTGGTACATCAGGCGGTGAGCCTTAGTGGAAGTTCGCGTGTGGTTGGTACGACTGCCAAGCGAGACTGTTCCGTAGCCATCCCGGTCCCGCCCACCAGTCCACGGCCAGCACGCATCCGGGCCCCCGCTCATGTCAACGCGCGGAAGAATCCGTTCAACCAGCGGAATGACCTTCTGCCCCACGGCTACTCCTCCAGTACGGCCTCAGTGTCGCCACCGGCGGCAGAGGGACCCTGGCGGCCCGCGCGCCCCCGGAGGGATGCGGGTACGCCGCTGGGCCGCCAGTTCTCATGCTGCTCGCACAGCCGGGCTCCCAGGTCG
>JAHFDK010000221.1 GCA_023249095.1 Candidatus Rokuibacteriota bacterium
CTTGAGCTTGGGCGGCGCCATGCGGGCGCTCGGTGTGACCGGCATTACCGTCACGCCGAACGCGGGCGGCTGGACCTTCACGGGCGAGGGGACCTTCTCGGGCCTCGTGAAGGCGTCTAGTGGCAACAGGAAGTCTTGCCGCTCCCCCCGACACCCCCACCGGTTACCGGAGCCGGACGTCTCCCAGATCGGTTGCGCCTGTTCCGCCGGCGCTCTACACTCCGCATCGATCAGGAGGACCGACCGATGCCGACCGCGCAGCTTCCCGGCGATTTGCTCATGCACTACGACGATGACGATTTCACCGATCCGTGGTCGCTGGCAGAGACTGTCATCCTGCATCACGGCAACGCCAAGAGCGCGAAGCTCTGGTACGGCTGGGTCCCGTTGCTCGCGCGAGACTACCGGGTCATCCGCGTCGATGCCCGCGGCTTCGGGAGATCCTCGGTTCCCCCGCCCGGCTATCCCTGGTCGCTGGAGGGATTCGCGACGGATCTCGTCCATCTCATGGATCACCTCGACATCGACAAGGCGCATCTGATCGGGGAAACCATCGGGGGCACGATCGCGCTCGACTTCGCTCACCGATTCCCGGACCGACTGTACACCGTGACCACGTGCACCTCGCCCTACAAGTTCCGCGGGGTCCAGGCCTATCTGGACTATTACAACATCGTGAAAGAGCACGGCGTCGAGGCCTGGGTCCGCCAGACCGCCAACCGTCGGTTGGAGCCCGGCGCATCGGATCCCCGGCACCAGGAATGGTATACACAGCAGATGAGCCAAACGGCGAAGCACGTGGTGCTGGAAACCCTTGCCTATCTCGCGACCGTTGACTTGACGCCCATCCTCCCGAAGATCACGACGCCGGCGCTGGTCCTGGTCGGCGAACGCAGCACGATGAATACGCCGGATCGGGCGCAGAGCCTGGCGGCACTCTTGCCACGCGGAACCCTGGTGGAGGTGCCGGGCGCCAGTGGCTACGTCCAGCATTCAGCGCCGGCTCAATGCGTTGCGATCTGGCGCGAGTTTGTGCGATCCTCGCGCCCGTGAGGGCTTGCAGCCTCAGGGCCCGCCGCTTTAGGAGGGGACGGACATGGGAGACATCCTAGGAATCGGGACGACCCACTTTCCGCCGGGGTTGGTGCCGGATGAATACAAGCCGTGGCCCCTGGCCCGGATGCTCCACACCGATCCGCGCATTCCCGCGCACTTGAAGGATCCCGCCAACTGGCCCGAGCCGATGCGGGCCGAGTGGGGGAACGACGAAGGGATCACGGCCTTCAAGGCGCATCGGGAGCGCGTGTTCAGCGCGTTCCGGACCCTCCGCGATGAGATCGCGGCCTTCCGACCCGACTTCATTCTCATGTGGGGCGACGATCAGTACGAGAACTTCCAGGACGACGTCATTCCGCCGTTCTGCGTGCTGGCCTACGACACGCTCACGTTTCAGCCGTTCAAGCGGCTCGGGAAACGGCCGAACATCTGGGGCGAGCCCGGCGACAAAGTATTCACGTGGCCGGGACAGCCGCGGGCCGGTCGTTACCTCACCAGCCGCCTGCTCGAAGCCGGGATCGACATGCCCTACGCGTACCGGCCGCTGCACAGCGATGGCGTAGCCCACGCGTTCGCGAACACGCTGCTGTACCTGGACCTGGATCGGCAGGGCTTCCCCTATCCCGTGCTGCCAGTGACGGTGAACTGCTATGGCCGCGACGTGGTGCGCTACCGCGGCGGCGGAACCCAGCACGCCGAGGAACCCGATCCGCCCGCGCCGTCGCCACGGCGCTGCTTCGAGCTCGGGCGAGCCACGGCCCGGATCCTCAGGGACAGCCCCTGGCGCGTGGTCTTGATGGCGTCGTCGAGCTGGTCGCACGCGTTCCTGACCGAGAAGAATCACTTTCTCTACCCCGATCTCGAGGCTGACCGGGTCTTGCTCGAGCACTTGCGCGCCGGCGACTACGACACCTGGCGTGATGTTCCCCTGGCCCAGCTCGAAGCATCCGGGCAGCACGAAGTTCTGAACTGGGTCTGCCTGGCGGGGGCCGTGGCCGAGCTGGGCTACAAGATGGAGCTCGTGGACTGGGTGGAGACCTGGATCTTCAACGCGCCGAAGTGCCAGGCGATCTTCCGATGAAGGCCGTCTACATCGCCGAACCCGGGGGTCCAGAGAAGCTGATCTTCGGCGACCGTCCCGATCCCGAGGCGGGACCGGGCGAGGTCCTCGTCCGCGTCAGGGGGTCAGCCGTCAATCACGCCGATCTCGCGATCCGCGCCGGCCGCTCGGCGACCGGCGGGCTGCCGCGCATCCTCGGACTCGACATCGCCGGAGAAATCGCGCGTCTGGGACCTGGCGTGACCGGGTGGAAAGAGGGCGACCGGGTCGTGGTGGAGAATCGCGTCAAGTGCGGCGCCTGCACGCCGTGTGTGCAGGGCCGCGACGAGTTCTGCGAGCGACAGAAGCGGCTGGGCGGCGAGCTCGACGGTGGTCACGCGCAGTACTGCAATGTCCCCGCGGCCAATCTGCAGCGGATCCCCGACCGGATGGGATTCGAGGAGGCGGCGACGTTCCCGCTCGCCGGGCACACGGCCTGGCACTGTCTCGTCGAGCGCGTGCAGCTCCAGCCGTGGGAAGACATCCTGATCCAGGCGGTCGGCAGCGGCGTGGGAAGCTTCGGCCTCCTCATGGCCAAGGGCATCGGCGCCCGCGCCATTGTCACGGCGGGGAGTGACTGGAAGCTCGGGAAAGCCAAAGAGCTCGGCGCTGACGAGATGATCAACTACACGACCACGCCGAAGTTCAGCCAGCGCGTCAAGGAGCTCACCGACGGCCGCGGCGTGGACGTGGTGTTCGACTGTGTCGGCGCAACCGTGTGGGATGAGAGCCTCGCGAGCCTCAAGCCCGGTGGCCGGCTGGTCATCACCGGGACGACGGCGGGGAGTCAGGTCCCGTTCAATCTCTCCGTTCTGCAGGGCCGTCCGTTGACGCTGATGGGCAGCGGCGCCCGCAGTCGGCGCAGCTTCGCGGCGATGATGCATGTGGCACGCTACGGCGGTCTGCATGGCGTGGTGGGGCGGACGTTCGACCTGGCCGACACCGCCAAAGCGCACGAGGTCATGGCCGGGCGCGATTTCTTCGGCAAGCTGGTCCTGCGCGTGCCGTAGGATCATCAACGACAATCGGGGCGCGAGCGCGTCGATTCAGGAGGCTCGGAACATGAACATCGTTCGCCTGTATACCGGCAAAGACGGCCAGACGCATATCGAAGAGTTGGACCCCACCACCCATCCGGAGTTGACGACCCTGCAGCCCACCAAAGGCATCGTCTTCCGGACGACCAAGCCCGGTCATTTCTCCGACTGGCACAATGCCCCGCGCCGGCAGTTCGTCATCACGCTGGCCGGCGAAGTGGAAATCGGCCTCGGCGACGGCACTGTGCGTCGATACGGTCCGGGTCACGTGACGCTGGCGGAAGACCTGACGGGGCGAGGGCACACGACGCGTGTCGTCGGCAGCGAGCCGCGCTTGTCCGTCACGATTCCTCTCGCGGACTGAGGAGGACGACCATGGGACAGATCCTCGGGCTCGGCATCACCCACTACCCACCCCTGTCGTACAAGGGCAACATGACCAGCCGCATCAAGCTGCTGCTCGCCGACCCGCTCCTGCCAGAGGGTCTGCGGTCGCCGGAGGGCTGGCACCCGACGATGCGGGAGCAGTGGAGCACCGACGAGGGCGCGAATCACTCCGAGAAGCATCGGAACGACCTGATCCACTACTTCCGAAAGGCGCGAGCCGAGCTCGACGCCTTCCAGCCCGACTTCGTGTTGCTCTGGGGCGACGACCAGTACGAGAACTACCGGGAGGACTGCGTGCCCCCCTTCTCGGTGCTGGCCTACGACTCGGTCGACGTTCAGCCCTGGAAGGGTCATCGCGGCGAGAACTGGTGGGACGAGCCCAAGGACAAGACGTTCACGATCACGGGCCACCGGGCGGGCGCGAAGCACCTGGTGTCCGCGCTGCTGAACGACGGGATCGACATCGCGTACGCCTACAAGCCGCTGCACCATTCTCTGGGTCACGCGTTCATGAACTCGGTCATGTACCTGGACATCGACCGGAAGGGATTCCCCTATCCGGTCGTGCCGTTCACCGTGAACTCGTACGGCCGCTGGCTGATCGGGGCCCACGGTGCGCCGATGACGCCTTCGCAGGCGGCGAAGCTCGCGGGCCAGACCGAGCTCGACCCGCCGGGTCCGCAGCCGTGGCGGTGCTTCCAGGTGGGAGCGGCGGTCGCGCGCGGGCTCAGCCGCAGCCCCTGGCGCGTAGCGGTGATCGCGTCGTCCAGCTGGAGCCATTCGTTCCTGGTCGCGAAGCACTCCCTGATGTTTCCGGACGTGGAGTCGGACAAGCGTTACTACGAGGCGCTGCGTGACGGCGACTGGGCGACGTGGCGCAACACCACGATCGAGGAGGCCGAGGACCGGGGTCATCACGAGCTGCTGAACTGGTTCTGTCTCGCGGGCGCCATGGCTGAGCTCCAGCGCAAGCCCGACGAATCGGTGTTCCTGGAGTCGTGGATCTCGAACTCCGACAAGGTGTTCGCCGTCTTCAGGCCGTGACGTCGTACGTCGGCATCGTGGCGGTCGGCATCGCCGTGCTCCTGACGGCAAGTCAGCTTAGGTCGACCGCTCAGCCAACCATCGATCCCGCGATCCGCGTCGGTGCGAGCGATCTCGGCGGTAGGGTCACGAGTGCCAATGGGCCGGAAGCTGGCGTCTGGGTGATCGCGGAGACGACCGACCTCCCCACCAGGTTCATCAAGATCGTGGCCACCGACGACCGCGGGCGCTACGTCATCCCCGAGCTGCCGAAAGCCAACTACAGCGTGTGGGTGCGTGGGTACGGGCTGGTCGATTCGACCAAGGTTCGGACCGCGCCCGGGAAGTTCCTCGACCTGAATGCGGTGGTGGCGCCGAACGCGGCCGCCGCGGCCGAGTACTATCCGGCCATCTACTGGTATTCCATGCTCAAGGTCCCGGAGAAGAGCGACTTCCCCGGTACCGGGCCTCAGGGCAACGGCATACCGGTCGTCTTGAAGAGCCAGACCCAGTGGCTCGACGTCGTGAAGACCAACGGCTGCTACACCTGTCACCAGCTGGGCAACAAGGCGACGCGCGCGATTCCCAAAGAGCTGGGTGATTTCAAGAACTCGGAAGAGGCGTGGGCGCGGCGCATCGTCGCCGGGCAAGCCATGACTTCGATGACCAACAACATCAAGAGGCTCGACCCCCCGCGCGCCTACAAGCACTTCGCGGACTGGACCGATCGCATCGCCGCCGGTGAGCTGCCCGCGTCGAAGCCAGCGCGGCCCCAGGGCGTCGAACGCAACATCGTCATCACCCTCTGGGACTGGGCCGGTCCCAAGGACTATCTGCACGACGAGATCTCGACCGACAAGCGCAAGCCCACCGTGAACGCCAACGGTCTGATCTACGGAGCGCCCGAGGAAAGTACGGATCTCTTTCCGGTGCTCGATCCGGTGAATCACAAGGCGACCCAGGTGAAGATGCCGGTGCGCGATCCGAATACGCCCTCGTCGAAGCAGAACCCCATGACGCCATCGCCGTACTGGGGACCCGGGCCGATCTGGGACAGCCAGACGAGCATGCACAACCCGATGTTCGACGAAAGAGGCCGGGTCTGGTTCACCTCGCGAGTGGGCGCACCGGCGAATCCGGATTTCTGCAAGAAAGGCTCGGAGCATCCATCGGCGAAGCTCTTTCCCCTCGAGCAGTCCAACCGCCATCTCTCCATGTACGATCCAAAGACGGGGAAGATCACGCTGATCAGAACGTGCTTCCCCACGCACCACCTCGTCTTCGCGGAGGATGCCAACAACACGCTGTGGACGAGCGCCGGTGGTCCCGGCAGCGGGGTCATCGGATGGTTGAACCGCAAGATGTTCGAGGCGACCGGCGACGAGCAGCAGTCCCAGAGCTGGACGGCCCTCATCCTCGACACCAACGGTAACGGCAAGCGGGATGATTACATCGAGCCCGACCAGCCGGTGGATCCCACCAAGGACAAGCGTGTCGTGGCGGCCTTCTACGGCGTCGGCGTGAACCCGCTCGACGGCACCATCTGGGGCTCGGTGCTCGGCTTCCCCGGGTACGTCATTCGGCTCAATCCGGGATCTAACCCTCCGGCGACCGCGCTCGCTGAAGTCTTCGAGCCACCCCTGCCCGGATACGGGCCGCGCGGCATGGACATCGATCGCAAGGGCGTCGTCTGGACGCCGCTCTCGAGTGGGCATCTCGCGAGCTTCGACCGCCGCAAGTGCAAGGGGCCGCTCAACGGGCCCACCGCGACCGGTCAGCACTGTCCGGAAGGCTGGACGCTTCATCCATACCCGGGGCCACAGCTCATGAACGTGACGGATCCGGGCAGCGCCGAGGCGAGCTACTACGCCTGGGTCGATCAGTTCGACACCTTCGGGCTGGGACGGAACGTGCCGATCGGCACCGGGAACGCCAACGAGGCGCTGCTCGCCCTGGTGAACGGGAAGTTCGTCGTCCTTCGCGTTCCCTACCCCATGGGCTTCTACGCCAAATGGATGGACGGGCGCATCGACGATCCGAACGCCGGCTGGAAGGGTAAGGGGCTGTGGTCGACCTACGCCACGCGAACGCCCTTCCACGTCGAAGGCGGCAAAGGGACGACGAGCAAGGTCGTGAAGTTCCAGCTCCGCCCCGATCCGCTCGCGAGGTAAGCATGCCGATAACCACCATCACCATCCCTCGTTTCGCGACGGGCCCGACGCCGCCACGCGCCGCGAGCGCCGACGGGCCCAACACGCTCCGCACCCGCGTCGCCGATCTCGTGGCCAAGATGGGGCCCCCGCCGTGGTCACGACGGATCATCCAGGACGAGCGGCAGCTCGTGACGTTGATCGCCAACCGTCCGGGCGGCGGCAACCGCCCGCACTGGCACGCGGACTTCGATGAATGGTGGGTCGTGATGGCCGGCGAGTTCACCTGGGAGCTGACGGGCGGCCTCGTCGTCGAGGCGCGCAAGGACGACATCGTCTGGGTGCCGCGAGGCACCGTGCATCACGTCAAGACCGTGGGGACCGAGAACTCGCTCCGGCTCGCGGTGGCCATGCCGCCGGCCACGCATTACTTCACGCCCTGCGAGCAGTGCGGGTACGACGACGACGGCCCGCGCGAGTGGAACGCTTGAGCCGCAGCCCGGCGTGACTCGCTAGTCCGGATTGTTCACGAGCGCCACCCGCACGAGGCGGGCGGGGCCTGTCGCAGGGCCACGGCCCCGCCGGGCCGGCTCCGTCACCCGCTCGCCCGAATCGCAGCTCTTCGAGCTGCGGACGGGACTCGGGGGTCCCACTCCGCCGGCCCGGCGGAGCCGTGGCCCTGCGCCACCCGCCCGGCACTGCGCGGCTGACGCTCGCGAACAATCCGGACTAGCTTAGCTCGTGCGCAGCTTGTCGAGTAGCCGCGGGTCGGGGTCGACGCCGAGCCCGTGGCCCTGGGGCACCGCGATGCGGCCGCGCTTCGGGTGGATCGCCTCGCCGAGTGGATTGTCGGCGAAGTCGCAATAGAAGCGCTCGACCCAGGACTCGGCCGGCATCGCGGCGATGCAGTGGATCGACGCGAGGAGCCCCGGCCCGAAGTACGCCGAGTGCGGAACGACCTGGACACCGAACGTCTCGGCGAGGGTCATGACCCGGCGCATCTCGGTCACGCCGCCGATCTTGGTCACGCTCGGCTGGGCATACGTGATCGCTCCCGCTTCGAAGGCGCGGCGAAACTCCCAGATCGTGCCGTAGTTCTCGCCGGCGGCGGTCGCGAGCCCGCCGCGGGCGCGCACCTCGGCAAGCCCGGCGAGATTCTCGGGCGGCCACACCGGCTCCTCGAGCCAGTGAGGGTCGAGGGGCGCCAGCCGGCGCGCCATCTCGACCGCCTGCTGCACCGTCCACGGACAATTCGTGTCGATCATGATCGGGACCGCCGCGCCGGCGACGTCGCGCGCGGCCTTCACCTCGGGCACGGTGATCTCGTGCAGCTTGATGAGGCGATAGCCGCGGGCCAGCGCCTGCTCCGTGTAGTGGGCCACGGCCACGGCGGTGCCGTAGCGAAGCAGGCTCGCGTAGGCGGGCAGGTCCGGCCGGGGGCTGCCGCCCAGCAGGCGGTAGAGCGGGACGCCGGCGACCTTGCCCGCGATGTCCCAGAGCGCGATGTCGATGCCCGACAGCGCGTAGATCGCGGGGCCGCTCCGGCCGATCCCGTGCAGCACGCGCTGGATCTCGTCGTTGATCGCGGTGATCTGGCTCGGGTCGCGGCCGATGCACATGGGCCCGAGGATCGTGTCGATGGCCGCGCGCGTCGCCGGAAAAATGCGGTGGCCGAAGGCTTCGCCCCAGCCGGTGATCCCGGCATCGGTGTCGATGCGGACGAGCAGCATGTCGATGCTGGTCCGGGCTCGACCGCCGAGCATCGGCGTGGCCCCGTCGATCAGCATCGGCAGGGTGAGGACGATCGTCTCGACCCGCGTGATCTTCATGCGTGCACCTCGCGACCGATCACCGCCGAAAATGCCGTCATGAACCGCTGCATGTGTTCCCTCGTGCCGATGGTGAGGCGGAAGCTGCCATCGATGAGGGGCTTCCGCGCCATGCTCCGGACGAGGATCCCCCGAGCGCGCAACGCCTGCACGACGCCTTCACAATCGCCCGGAGGCCACACCAGCATGTAGTTGCCGCCCTCCGCCGAGTGGCGAACGCCGAGCCGCTCGAGCTCGCCGAGCGTCCACGTCCTGGCGGCGAGCACTGCCGCGACGTACCGTCGCATGTGGTCGGGATCGGCCAGGGCGGCCTTGCCGGCGACCACCGCGAACATGTTGATGTCGTACGGCCCGGTCACCCGGCGGAGTCGCTCGATGATGGTCGGGTGGCCGATGGCGAACCCCAGACGTACGGCCGCGAGCCCGGCTGCCTTCGACAGGGACTGCAGCGCGACCACGTTCGAGAGCTCGAGCGCGGCCGGCACCACCGATTGTCCCGTGAAGGCCACGTAGAGCTCGTCAACGACCACCAGCGTCTCCGGGGCGGCACGCGCGAGCGCCACGATGGCCTGCGACGTCATGAGCGTCCCGGTTGGATTGTTCGGGTTGCAGATGAAGAAGAGACGGGGGCGAGCCTCGAGCCGCCTGGTGATGGCGGCGAGCGGATATTTCAAGTCGTCCAGGTACTGGACCTCGTCGATCACCATGCCCTGCTGCTGCGCGCAGGGCTCGTAGTAACCGAAGGTCGGCACGGTCGTCAGGAACGCGTCGCCCCGCCCGCCATAGGCGTCGAAGATCGCCCGGATCGCCGCATCGACGCCGTTGAAGGCCTCGACGTGTTTCACCGCCACGCCGAGCGTCGCGGCGAAGGCTTCGTTGAGCCCCGCGTACTCGGGGTACGTGGCGTAGGCGTCGGGCGGCAGGTTCCGGATGGCGTCCACCACTGCGGAACTTGGTCCCATCGTGCTCTCGTTGAAGTCCAGACGCAGAAGCGATCGGCGCCCCTCGAGTGGAGCGCGGTACGGCGTGAGCGCCTCGACGTCCGGCTTCGCTCTGATCATCGCCCGTCCCCTTCACCCGGCATGGCGCTCGCTAGTGTACCGCCTCCCGCCACGAGAGCCTTGACAGGACCGATCGACGCCGCGCAACCTGGGCACGTCAAGGAGGACGGGCGATGCGTAATCGATCGAGCCTTCCAGACTGGCTCCTGTTCGGGATTGTGTTCCTGGCGTTCGCCGGCTGCGGCTCCACGAGGAGCACGCCCGACAACCCGGTGAGCGCCGGCGGTTTGACCCCGAGCATCTCGGACAAGGATGCGGGGCTCGTGGCCGTGGCCCCGGGCTTCGACATCGGCAAGTACAAGATCATCGCGGTGGAGAAGGTCCCGGTGACGGACCCGGACACGAAGGACGAGGGCGACCTGCGGTTTGCCGCGAAAATTAGCCTCGCCTTCCAGCTCGAGCTGGTGCGGCGGCTGCGCGAAAGCGGCCTCTTCCAGCAGGTTGTCAACGCGAGCGAGGCCGAGTACAAGCCGACCGACGTCCCGGCCCTCCGACTACGGGGTGCGATCACGCGGCTGGGCCGCGGCTCGCAGGCGGCACGCTACTTCGGCGGCCTTTACGGCGCAGGAGCCACGCGAGCTCAGGCCGACATGCAATTCACCGAAGGCGCCTCGGATCGGGTCGTCATCGTGACGGCTGACCGTCGGCGAGCCACGATGGGCCTTTTCGGCGGCTCGGATGAGGAGCACCTGCAGGAGTCCTTCGACGACATGGCCCGCGACCTCGCACGGTTCCTCGTGCGGCTCTCGAAGGGCGAGATCCCTAAGGACGCGCGCTAGAAAGTTTTTTCTTCAGCTCGGGGATGACGTGCTTGCCGAAGAGCTCGATCGACGTCATCACCTTCTCGTGGGGGACCGTCTCGGTCGCCATCAGGAATTGCAGCTCGTCGACGCCGGCGTCCTCGTGGATCGCGATGCCCTTGAGACAGCTGTCCGGATCGCCCGCCACGAGGACCCCGCGG
>JAHFDK010000222.1 GCA_023249095.1 Candidatus Rokuibacteriota bacterium
AGGGCTATAACCCGGAGTGGCAGAGTCGGTTCGATCAGATGTATGGCTACAACCCCGGGAAGGCCAAGGCGCTCTTGAAGGAGGCCGGCTACGGCCCCGGGCAGCTCAAGTTCAAGATCCTGGCGTTCACCGAGCCCGGGGAGTCGGAAGGGCCGCAGGTGGCCGAGGCCCTGGGGATCTACTACAAGGACATTGGCGTCGAGACGGAGATCGAGGTGCTCGACTGGGCCAAGGTGCGGGAGATGTTCCGCAAGAAGACGATCCAGTGCTGCATCTGGCCCAACATCATCTCCTGGCGGCCGGCGGATGAGTGGATCCGCACGAGCTACTACAGTAAGTCCAACGCGCACAACTACGAGAACGAGTTCATCGACAAGACCTACGCGGCTCTGACTCAAAGCGTGAATCCCGGCGAGCGGCAGCGCCTGGCCCGGGCGATCGGCGACCATCTCTTCGAAGAGTTCGCCGACATCCCGCTCTTCTGGTTCTCGAACGAGGTCGTCGCAAACCCCAAGGTGGTGGGCGAGTGGGTCTACCCCGGTATCGCAGCCGGGAGATCGACCCACTTCAATCTCATCAAGCCCGCGAAGTAGAACCGTGCCGAGTCCCTTCCGCTTGACAGGCCGGCGGCGCGAGCCGATCATCCCCGATGGTCACGCTTTTCTGAGAGGAGGAGGCCATGGACCGCCGGGAAATTCTTGCCGAACGTCCGGTCGAGAGGGGTCGGGGCTTCATGCCGGGGGTGAGCGTCAATCCATCGCGGCTCTTGTTCACCGCCGGGCTGACGGGGCGAACCCCCGATGGCAGTCTTGTCGCCGGCGGGATGGCACCGCAGGCGCGTCGCACCTTCGAGCGCCTGCAATCCATCCTGGGCCGGGCGGGGGCGAAGTTCGACGACGCCGTCAAGCAGCTCGTCTACGTCACGGACATCGAGGCCTACAACGCCAGCGGTCGCGCGGAGCGCGCCAAGTTCTTCGGGAGCGCCCGCACGGCGTCGACGGGCCTGGTCGTGCGTCGCCTGGCCGACCCCGCCATGCTCATCGAGGTGGAGCTGGTGGTCGATCTCCCCGGCTCCGCGCAGGGCAAGCCGTTGCTGGAAAAATACAACGTGGAACAGCACGGCGGAGACTTCCATCAGGGCGTGATCGTCAACGGCGGCCGATTGCTCTACCTGGCCGGCCAGGTCGCGAACAACCCTGATGGCTCGGTGGCGGGCACGGGTGACTGGCGCCGTCAGGCCGAGAAAGTCTACGAGAACATCGGCCACGTACTGCGCGCCGCCGGCGCCACGCCGGCCAGCGTGGTGAAAGAAACCACCTGGGTGCTGAGTATCGATTCCTGGCGGCAGCAAGGTGCCCCGGTCCGTCGCGCGCTCTACGACGGCGACTACCCGGCCTCGACCCTGGTCGAGATTCCGGGGCTGGCGCGACCGGAGTTCCTGGTGGAAATCGAAGTGATCGCGGCCGTGGCGTAGAGCGACGCGCGGAGGAGGACCGACCATGCCATACAGCACGATTGCCGCACCGGACGCGAAGCCCGTGGCCAACTACAAGATGGCGACGCGGATGGAGGGCGGTCGGTTGCTCTACATCTCCGGCCAGGTGGCGTGGGATGAGAGCGGCACCATCGTCGGCAAGGGCGACGTGCGCGCCCAGGCCCGCCAGACGTTTCAGAACCTGCGCGGCGTCCTGCAGGCGGCGGGCGGCGACCTGGGGAACCTCATGAAGATCACGACCTACATCACGAAGATCGAGGATTTCCCCGCCGTGGCCGAGGCGCGCCGCGAGGTGTTCTCGGGGGAGCTTCCGGCCAGCACCTTGATCGTGGTCAGGAGCCTGTTCCACCCGGATTTCTTGATCGAGGTCGAGGGCGTGGCGACGGTGTGACCGCGGCTCCTCCTCGCGCCGTTACAGCAACCCGTACAGCTTCCCGGCGTTCTCGCAGAGAATCTTGCGCCGGACGGTTGCGCTGACCGATCCCAGATCCTGGCTGATCCGCTTCTGCGAATCGGGCCAGATGCCATCGGGGTGCGGGTAGTCCGAGCCCCACATGATGTTGTCCTCGCCGATGAGGGGGATCATCAAGGCCACCGAAGGCTCGTGCTGGTACGTCGAGTACCCCTGCCGGCGCCAGAGCTCGCTGGGCTTCATCGACAGGTTGAGCTGATAATAACGGTCCTCGTACTCCTCGTCCATCCGATCGAGGATGTAGGGAAGCCACGTCACGCCAGCCTCGCCGAGCACGAACTTGAAGCCCGGGAACCGATCCAGCGCGCCCGAGAACACGATACCGGCGAGAAACTCGGCGGCGGCAATCTGGAACATCGTGGTGCGGGTGGCGCGGTATCGCAGATCGTATTCCTTCTTCATGGCCTCGTCGGCGGGCTCGCGAACGGGATAGCCCGTGGTGTGGAACGAGATCGACATGCGGCATTCCTGCGCCGCCTCCCAGAGCGGATCCCAGGCGGCATGCCAGATGGGGAACACGGCGGTGGACACGGCGAAGTCAGCACCCTTGAGGCCGAGCCTCGCCGCGCGCCGAAGCTCGTTCGCGGCCGCCGCGGGATCATGGTTGGGAATGCACGCGAGGCCGACGAAGCGCCGTGGATTGCTCTTACAGAAGTCCGCCGCCCAGTCGTTGTAGATCTCGTACACCGCCTGGATCAGCTCGCGGTCCTGCATGCGCAGGCCGATCCCCAGGATCCCGTACATCACCTCGGCGTCGATACCGTCAAGGTCCTGGTCCTTCAGCCGCAAGTCCGGCGTGGTCGGGTGCGGACCGCCCTCGTAGAACCCGACCTCGAACATCTTTTCCACGTGCTTCGAGAATCCCCGCTGCACGCGGTCGAAGCCGAACCCGAGGCCGCCGAAGACTCCGAGCTCCTTTTCTTCGGCGTACCAGCGCGGACCATCCGGCGTCTGGCGCACCTGCGGGACCTGGTCCCGAAACCTCGCGGGCGCGTTCTTGACCCAGAGGTCGCCGGGCATCCAGGTCATGTCGATGTGGCAGTCGGCGGAAATGATGCGGTAGCTCATCGGCTGGCTCCTTGCGTACGCGAGAACATGGTCTACCCGCTGATCCACCCGGTCTCGGTGACGTCGAACTCCTGGTTGTCCGGGCCCTGGTATTTGATCTCGTAGTACGAGCGGGCGCCAGAGGCGGCGGCGTGACGCACGTCCGTCCGGTTCGTCATGGCTTTGGCCCCCGCCGCTTCCAGCTTCCGGCACGTCTCGTCCACGTCGTCCACCATGAAGCCGAAGTGATGGACGCCCGCGTACCCGGGCTCGTCTCGAGGACTCTCAGCCGTCCCCTCATCCCGGGACTTGAGAATCGCCAGGTTGATGTATCCATCGGAAAGATAGCAGCCCGTCCTGGCCTGCCCGACCTCTTTCAGGCCGAACACCTCCTTGTAGAAGGCGGCGGTCTTCTCAGGATCCGGGGTACGGATAGCGATATGCTTTATCCTGGTCATGATGGTCTCCTTTCCCAGCGCCGAGACTAGCCGCGGAATCTGCCGCGGTCAACCCGGGCGACCAGTCCCGGGCGACCAGCCCGCGACCCGGCAGCGTTCTTGCACCTTTGCTCGATGCGCTGGTTCACGACGCGCGTGGGTACCGCAGGCGCGTGAACCAATAAGAGGAGGATCGCTCATGCTCATCCCGTTCACGATCGTCGCGCTGCTGGCGCTCATCCTGTCGGGGCCGGCCAACGCTCAGGTGCACGTGGATATTGGAATTCGCCTTCCTGCACCCCCGCACCTGGTGGTCGTTCCGGGGGCCCCGGCGGTGCGTTACGCTCCTGCCGCGCCGGTGAACTTCTTCTTTTACGGCGGCCAATATTGGGTCTTCACCGATGGCGGCTGGCACGTCGGCCGTCAACACGACGGACCGTGGATTCACGTAGCTCCTCAATTCGTTCCGCGGCCCGTCCTGATGGTGCCAGTCAGGTACTATCACGTGCCGCCCGGACACTGGAAGCAGTGGCAACGGCAAGCGCCACCCCGCTGGGAGCATGAGTGGGGAAACGAGTGGGCGCACAAGCGGGCCTGGAAAGGTCACGGTCGCGACCGCGACCGCGAAGATGGTCGCGGGGACGGCCGCCAAGAGGGTCACGAAGAGGGCCGTGGAAAGGGTCACGGCCGAGGCAGGTAGTCGAGGGAGACGTGATCCTTACGGGCTCTCGGGCGACGAGCTTTCTCGTGAGATCAAGTCGAAGCTCGTGACCGTGAGCCGATAGCCCTCGCCGTCCGCGAGCGGGGGCAGGGCGAAGAACGTTCGCGCCCCAGGCACCGCGTTGCCGAACACGGAGACAACCGTCTCGCGAACGACGCGGCCGCCGCCATCGACCACCTGTGCGCGCACGCGGACGTTGGTCAAGCGCCAGCGTGAATCATTGTACAGGTATCCGTCGGTACCCGGGCGCATCCAGGTCGGGCGCCGCGCCCACTCGATCCGAAACGCGTCCGGCGTGGGGCGGTCACCCTGCGCGTGGCCGCGCGCGCTGACGAGCAGCGTCGCCAGCGTAAGCAGCAGAGCGCGGCGCAGCATGGCGACGGGTCTAGAAGATCTCGGCGAGCTTCAACGGCTTGGGCTGCTCGCGCCGGTGCCCGCGCCCGAAGTGCTCGGAGAGCCCCTGGCAGATGATCGGCAGCGCGATCGTGACGTCGGCGAAGCACATGACGTTGTCGCTGCCGTGCGCCTCCTTGCCCCAGGAGATGCATTCGGTGGCGAGCGTGGCGCCGCCGAGCCCGCCGTACACGGTGTTGTCGGTCGTGATCTGGATCGAGGCCTTGTGCGGCGTGGGATCCGCGTTCCCGTGGCGCGTCCGCACGCTCGTCGCCGTGATCTGCAGGAAGTCCTTCGGCACGCCGCCGCCCAGGAAGACCACCGAGGTCCCCCGTTTTGACATCATGGCCATGTCCATGATGTCGGTCGCGATCCGGTAGTCCTTGAAGAAGTCGACCACGGGCGCCTGCTCGGCCTTGGCCGAGGTGCTGTAGCCCTCGCCGATCGGGCCGTCGGGCAACCCGCAGCAGAACACGGGCACCTGGCGCCGCGCTGCGGTGGCGAGGATCGACTTCGGGAAGCCCTTGGCCTCGAGCCAGAGCCCGAGCTCGAAGAGCAAGCGCACCGTCGGGATCGTGGGCTTCCGCCACGTCTCGGCCAGGTCGTCGAAGAACCGGCCCATGACGACCGTCTCCATCTGGTCGTACTTCTTGGAGGAGACGATGTGGTCGTAGAACCGGTAGTAACCCTTCTCCGCGAGCGCCACGTCGTCGACGTGCTCGGGATCGACGCGGTAGACCCGCGTCTCCTCCATCTGGTCCAGCAGGTCCTCGGTGATGTTGGCCGAGGTGGACGCGAGCACGTCCACGTACCCGCGCTCTACCAGCCACGTGACGAGCGGCCACATGCCGGCGCTCGACATCGACGCCGCGTAACCGAGGCAGATCAGGCTGTCGCCCTCGATCATCGTCTTCCAGGTCTCGAAGGCCTCGCCGAGCTTCCGCCCCTGGAAGGCGGACTTCCCCATCCTTCCGAGGAGCGCGAGGACGCTGCCGCGCGGGCTGTCCTCGGCTACGGTCATGGGCTCGCGGAGCAGGCTCGGGTCGTCGTAACGGAGGTCGCCGGTCATGGTCGCTCCTATCGCTGAGGAAGCCAGGTGCGCGACTTGGCGTGCTCGTCGGCCCGCTCGGTCCGGAGATAGCGGTACCGGCTTCCCCGCGCGATCAGCGCTTCCTGAACACTGCCGCCGGGGAACTGGGCCCGGAGCCGGGGCACGACGAACGTCCGGTCGAAGAAGCGGCACGAGAAAATGTCGAAGTACGCGCGTTCCTCGTCGGGGAACACGTGCAGGCTCACATGGCTTTCGGCGATCATCGTCATCGCGCTCAGTACCGGCTTCCCGCCGACGGTGTCGCGGATGACGTAGGGCCGCATGATCGGCGTCATGCCGATGTCGGCGGGGAGCCGGTCGAACAGCTCGAAGAGCGCGTCCAGGCTCCGCGGGCCCTGATACGCGTCGACGTTGAGAAAGAGATGCGGCCCGAAGTCATTGTCGACGTCCGGCTCGGAGTCCTTCAGGTCCTGGCGCTCGACGGCCTTCACACTCGTGACCGCGCACGGGAAGACGGCCTCGAGGAGCGCCCGGAGCTTGGCCGGGTCGAAGTCGTCGGGCGCGACCAGATCGGCGAAGTACGTCTCGCGGAACGAGAAGGTGTGGAGCGTGAAGTGACCGCCCGCCAGGAACACGAACGCGCTGATCCCGCAGTCCTCGGGCACGACACCGTTGTAGTAGGGCAGCACGAACGCCGGCATCGCCCGCCGCAGCCCGAGCTGCGCTGGCGCGTCCTCGAGCACCTCCTGGATCAGGTGAGCGTCGTCGAAGCGCGAGCGGAATCCGCGGAACCCGTCGATCGTGAAATGGAGCATTCGCCTCCCCCCGGCGCCTTGGCGCCCGGCCCATCTTAACGCGGTTCGCGCCGTCCTTTAATAGCGAAACGTCGTACCACGGTCGCGAGCAGCCCCGGCGCGTGCCGCTGGAGGAAGACCACGGCCTTCCCGAAGCCCGTGATCACCGCCTCCCGGCGGCGGCGCGCCACCGCACGGACGATCTGCCGCGCCGCCGTCGGCGTCGGCATGACGAGCAGCCCGGGAATCGGCCTCGCGGGCGCCTCCCGGCGCCAGACGCCGCGGTTGTCGACCTGACGGATCTCCGACTCGACGAAGCCGGGACTGATCAGCGTCACCGCGATGCCGTGCGCCGCCAGCTCGGGCGCGAGCGACGCGGCGAGGCCGTGCACTGCAAACTTGCTCATCGAGTAGGGCGACGAGCCCGGAACGCCCACGTGGCCGCTGACGCTGCCGAGCAGGACGAGCCGGCCGCGGGTCTTCTTGAGGTCCTCGAGGGTCGCGTACACCGTTCGCAGGACGCCGAAGACGTTGGTCTCGAACTGGCGGCGATAGTCGTCGAGCGAGAGGGTCTCGAGGGCGCCGACGACCCCGAAGCCCGCGTTGGCGACGACGATGTCGAGCTTGCCGAAGGCTGTCCGGGTAAGGGCGGCGGCGCGCTCGAGATCGCCATCACGGGTGACGTCGCACGGGACCACCAGAGCACGGCGCCCGGCCTGCGTGATCTCCGCCGCGAGCGCCTCGAGCCGGTCCTGCCGGCGCGCCGCGAGGACCACGTCGCCGCCCTCGCGGGCGAACTCGCGGGCGAGCGCGGCTCCGATGCCCGACGAGGCGCCCGTGATGAAGACCGCGTTGCCGGCAAACCGCCGTCGTCGTCGCACCGACGGCGCGCTACGGATTCTGAAGGATGATCGCCTCTTCGGCGAAGGCGGCGGCGGTCTTGGCCTTGCGGACCGCGTCGCCGTGGTCTCGCTTCGTCTTGGCGTTCTCGTGGTGGGCTTTGGCCTCGGCCACCAGCTTCTTCGACTCGTCGATGAACTGGCGGGTCTCGGGCGTCACTTTCCCCGCTTCCGCCTTCTTGATGAGGTCCTCCGCCTGCTTGATCACCACCGGGCAGTTGTAGGCCCAGGCGACCGGGCCGGCGAGGACAAGAGCTGTGGCTACGAGCAAGACGACGACGGTTCTCATGCGTGCCTTCTCCTCTAGAGATGGTCGGGGTGAGAGGATTTGAACCTCCGACCCCCTGCTCCCAAAGCAGGTGCGCTACCAGGCTGCGCCACACCCCGCCAGCATGATCATGTCGAATCGTCCGGACCCGACTATATCACCCGGTAAGGAGCCGCCGGGCGGCCTCGAGCGCGCGGCCGCGGTGGCTCACGCGCGCCTTCTCCTCGTCGGAGAGCTCGGCGAACGTGCGACCGAGCGGCGGGTAGAAGAACACCGGGTCGAAGCCGAAGCCACCGCTCCCACGCGGCGCCTCCGCGATCATGCCTTCGACGACTCCCTCGACGACCTTCTCGCCGTGCGCCGGGCCCACCAGGGCGATCACGCAGCGGAAGCGCGCGGTCCGCCGCGCCGGCGCTACATCACGGAGCCGCTCGAGCAAGAGCCCCCAGCGCGCCCGGTCGTCGAGCCCCGGGCCGCCGAACCGCGCCGTGTGGAGCCCCGGCGCGCCCGCGATCGCGTCGACTTCGAGCCCTGAATCGTCGCCCAGCGCCAGCGCGCCCGTCAGGCTCGCAGCGGCGTGCGCCTTTCCGAACGCGTTTTGGGCGTAGGTCCGTCCGGTCTCTTCAGGCAGCCTGGCGCCGGGAAACTCGGAGAAAAGCCGGACCCGGAACGGCACGGCGCCGAGGAATGCCTGCAGCTCGCGTCCCTTGGCGGGATTGAGCGTGGCAATGACGAGAACGGGACTAGAGGGTGAAAGCGCGCTCGGCACGCGCGTCAAGAGCGCGGCGCTGGAGCCCGACGAGACGACGGATGCCCCCCTCCGCGATCGCCAGGAGCGCGTCCAGCCGGGCGCGGCCGAATGGTACCTGTTCCGCCGTGCCCTGCACCTCCACGAACTCGCCGGCACCGGTCATGACGACGTTCATGTCCACCTCGGCGGTCGAGTCCTCGACGTAGTTCAGGTCGAGCACCGCCTGGCCCTGGACGACGCCGACGCTGATCGCGGCGACGCAGTCGCGGATCGCGGCCGTTGTCTGGAGACCGGGAATGCGCGAGATCGCGTCGGCCACGGCGATGAAGCCTCCGGTGATGGCGGCGGTCCGCGTGCCCCCGTCGGCCTGGATCACGTCGCAGTCCACCCACACCGTCCGCTCGCCGAGCTTGCTGCGATCGATGACGGCTCGGAGCGCTCGCCCGACGAGCCGCTGGATCTCCTGCGACCGGCCGCTCGGGCCGCGGTTCTCGCGCGGCGTCCGGGTGTTCGTCGAACGGGGGAGCATCGCATACTCGGCGGTAACCCACCCCTGCCCCTGCCCCTTGAGGAAGGGCGGGACCTTGTCCTCGACCGACGCGGTGCAGATGACCTTCGTCGCGCCGAACTCCACGAGCACCGAGCCCTCCGGGTGCAGGAGAAAGTCGCGCGTGACCGTGGTGGGGCGGAGCTGATCGGGAGCGCGCCCGTCGGGCCGCGGCATCGCTAGCGTGCCATCCGCGAAGTTCTGTTGACGATCACGCGCCCCGGGGGCGGCGGGCGGGTGCGGTAGGGGGTGACGGGATCCGTTCCCGCCCCGCCCGATGCGGACCCGATGCGCCCGGATGGAGCCCAGCCGCGCCCGAGCAGCGAACGCGGGCCGCGTGGTCCCGTCGCCCCCTACCGCACCCGCCCGCCGCCCCCGCCTGCGGCGAGATCTTGACATGAGTTCTGGGACGGGACACTAGCGTGCCCGCGTCATTGAAGGCGGCTCGGCGGCCGCCCGCGCCCGCTGGTCCCAGGCGCGCTTGTACTCGGCGAGACCGGCGAGGATCGCGCGGGCGATCTCGTCCCGGTACTTCGTCTCCTTGAGGCGCCGCTCCTCGCGCGGATTGGTGACGAAGCCGATCTCGATCAGGATCGCCGGCATCGCCGCGCCGCCGAGGACGTAGAATCCCGCCTGCTTCACGCCGCGGTTGGAGATGCGCAGGGACTGCGTCATCGAGTCGTGGACCACCTCCGCCAGCCGCGAGGACTCGGTCTGGAACTCCGACTGGGCGAGATCCCAGAGGATCGCCCTCACGATGTCCACCTGACCGGAGGCGCGGCCGGACGGCTGCTCGAGCTGGACGACGCCATTCTCGAGCGCCGCGACCTGCCGCGCGGCGCTGTCCGTCGCCTCCGACGAGAGGAAGTACGTCTCGACCCCATCCGCCGCCGTTTCGCGGTGTGCGTTGGCGTGGATCGACACGAACAGATCCGCGCGCTCGCGGTTGGCGAAGCTCGTGCGATCGCGCAGGGTGACGAAATGGTCGGCGTCCCGCGTGAGGCGCACCTTGATGCCGAGCCGCTCCTCCACGAGCTTCGCGACCCGGCGCGTGACGTCCAGCACGAGGTCCTTTTCCATGAGCCCGGTCGGCCCCAGGGCGCCCGAGTCGTGACCGCCGTGGCCGGCGTCGAGCACGATCATCTTGAGGGGGCCCCGCTGCTCTCGACCCTCGCGCGCGGCCGGCTCGGTCGGCCGGGCCACGTCGAGCACGAGGCGCGGCGGATCGGCCAGGGTGCTGGTACGGATCGTCCCGGCCGCGCCCTCGAAGACCACGCGCAGGAGCCCGTCGGGCCCCGCGCGCTCCAGCCGGACCTCCGCGAGCAGCCCGTCGCGGATCTCCGCGACCTGCGCGCCGCTCCCGAGGCCGACCAGCCGGACGCGCGCCTCCTTGGGCCCGCTCGACTCGACGCGGTAGGCGACGGCGGCCGACGTTTCGACGACGACGCGGGTGAACGACGGATACGAGCGGACCCGCAGATCCTCCAGAGTCACGTCGACCGGTGCGAAGGCCGTACGCGACGCGGCCACGCCCGCCGGCGCCCCGGCGACGAGCGTCGGACCAACGCGGCCGACGAAGGACTCGGGCACGAGCCACACCCCGCGCCTGACCCGCACCGGCGCGTCCAGCATCACGGGCTTGCCGTTGACCAGCACCTGGGCCCAGTTCCGCGTGAGGGTGACG
>JAHFDK010000223.1 GCA_023249095.1 Candidatus Rokuibacteriota bacterium
CCGACGCCGCGGCCCGCGATGCAGATCACCTGCATCACGCACCGGCGCGACCCGATCCTGCGCGGCTGCCTCGAGGGCACGCTGCCCGGCTCGTACAGCGAGAACAGCGTGATGTCGTCGGTCCAGCGCGCCGCGATCGCGTGGAACATCCTGACGGTGGCCGGCATTCCCGGCGTGCGCGACGTCTTCGTCCCGCCGATCACGAACGGCGTGAACATCGTCGTCCAGATCAAGAAGGCCTACCAGGGACAGCCCAAGCAGATCGCGGCCGCGCTCTGGGGCTCGAGCGCCGCCCAGTTCCGCTACAAGAACGTCATCGTCGTCGAGGAGGACATCGATCCGTCCTCGTACGAGCAGGTGGACTGGGCGTTCGCCCATCGGGTGAACGCCGGTCAGGACGGCCTCGTGGTCTTCCCCGGGATCTTCGGGTCGCCGATCGACCCGAGCACGCCGCTCGAGGACCGGGACGTCGCGCAGCTCGGCACCGGGCTCTGGAACCGAGTCCTGATCGACGCGACGCGCTCGTGGAAGTTCGCGCGGCGCGCGGAGTGGGGCGGGGAGCGCTTCCCGCCCACCGTCCGCCCGGCCCCCGAGGACGAGGCGCGGGTGCGCGCCCGCTGGCAGGAGCTTGGGCTCGATGATCTCTGAGGCGATGACCATCGTCCAGGCCGCGACACCTCGGACCGTCGAGCTCGCGCGCGCGCGCTTCCGCGAATACGAGGACCTCGCTCTTCATGGAGCTCGGCTTGATCTAGTACCGACCTGGGTGAGTAGTCAGTAGTACCTCCCATGTCACGAGACGCGCGCTGGCTCCGCGACCGACGCGCGCAGCACCAGGCAGAGCGGAAGCGTCACCAGCACGACCGCCGCGACGATCACGAGCGTCGCGGTGACGCCCGCGACGTCCCCGACGATCCCGTACAGCGACGGCGCGAGCGCCGAGGTCGCGATCGTCACGCTGTAGTAGAGCGCGTAGGCCCGGGAGCGGCGATCGGCGGTGACGAGGTCGGCGACCGTGCCGTACAGCACCGACGAGGTCCCGTTCAACGCCACGCCCATGAGCGGCAGGATCGCGAGCGCGACCGGCAGCGGCGCCGCGATGATGGCCAGAATGCAGAGCGTGGTCGCGGCCTCGGTGAGCACGACGGTTCGGACCACGCCGAGCCGCTCGGCCACGAGGCCGCAGACGAACTTGCCGACGGCGCCGCCCGCGAAGAGCAGGGCCAGTGCGGTCCCGACGCCCGCCACCGAGGAACCCTTCGCGATCAGGGCGAACGGCAGGAAGGTAAGGAATGCGGTCCGCGTCGCATTGTCGATCATCCCGATCGCGGTCAAGGCCCGGAAGCCGCGCGCGTCCCGGATGCCCCAGCCCGAGCTCGCCGCCTGGGGCTCCACCGGCCGGTCCGCCTCCGACATCTCCGGTGTGAGGCGCGCCAGCACGCCCAGAATGGCGGCCGCTGCCAGCACGCCGAACAGGCCATACGCCGCCGAGGCATACCGCCAGCCGACGACGGTCGCCGCGAAGGCGACGGCGGCCGGGACCGCGACCTTGCCGAGATCGCCGGAAAAGTTGTAGGTCCCGAGGGCGGCGCGCCGCGGGCCGGTCTCGTACGCCTTGGAGACGAGCGACGAGGAGAGGGGATGCTGCACCCCCGAGCCGAGCCCGGCGATCAGGAGCACGGTCAGCAGCGACAGGAATCCGCCCACCGTGCCCGCCACGATGAACCCGCACGCGGTCACCGCGGTGCCCGCCGCGAGCAGCCGCCGCTCGCCCCAGCGCTCGGCGAGCAGTCCCGCCGGAATCTGGAACAGCGCCATCCCGCCGCTGTAGGCGGTGCGGATCATGCCCACCTGCGCGAACGTTAGCCGGAACTCGACCGCCCAGAGCGGCAGCAGCACGTAGAGGATGTCGGAGAATCCGTCATGGACGAAGTGAATGCTGCAGGCGGTGGCGAGCACCGCGCGCGCGCGGGATCTCACGCCCCGATCATCCCCGAGCCGCCGCCCCGGTTCAAGTAGAATACCGGCGTACGTCAAGCGCTCGGGAGGCGTCCATGACGATCAGCATCACGCGCGTCTACACGCGCACCGGCGACCAGGGCGAGACCGCCCTGGTCGGCGGCAAGCGCGTCCCGAAGGACTCGCCGCGCATCGTCGCCTACGGCACGATCGACGAGCTGAACGCCGTCGTCGGGCTCGTGCGGGTCTTCAACGCCGAGCGGCTCGCCGAGGGCGAACGGCACCGCTGGCTCGACGAAGTCCTGCGAAAGATCCAGAACCAGCTCTTCGACCTCGGCAGCGAGCTGGCGACGCCGCCCGACGCCGTCTACGAGGGCATGTTCCGAGTCGGCGAACGCGAAGTGAAGGAGCTCGAGGCCCTCATGGATCGGTGTCAGAAAGATCTGGCGCCGCTCAAGTCGTTCATCTTGCCCGGCGGCGGCCGGATCCACGGGTTCCTCCACCAGGCGCGCACCGTGTGCCGCCGCGCCGAGCGCGAGCTGCTCGCGCTGTCGCGCGTCGAGCCGATCGGCGAGTGGCCGCTTCGCTATCTGAACCGCTTGAGCGACGGGTTCTTCGTGCTCGGCCGCTGGGTCGGCAAGCACCTGGGCGAGCAGGAGTACCTCTGGGAGCGCGGGCTGTCGAGCCACGCGCGTACGAGGAAGACGCGCTCATGAATTGGGACGCGCAGGGTCCGGTGAGCTAGCCGCCGGGGCCGGGCGCGTCCAGGGCGAGCCGCAGCTCGGCGTCCGCGGCGAAGATCCTCGCGATGACCAGACCGAGCCGCCGCAGGTCGACCGGCTTGTGGATGTACTGGACGATCCCGAGCTGACGCGCTTCGACCTCGGTCGTCGGGCGATAGTCCCCGGTGGTCATGGCGACGGGCAGCGCGGGCTCGATCGCCCTGAGCTGTCTGACCAGGTCACAACCCGTCATGTCGAGCAGATCCACATCGACGACCGCGAGGCCGAGGCGATGTCGCCGCGCCAGGCGCAAGGCGTCGAGCCCGCGCGCCGCGGGGTACGCCCTGAATCGCGCGTGGAGGAGGAAGCTGGCGACGCGATTGGCCGCGACCTCGTCCCCGTCCGCGACCAGGATCCAGCGCGCCGAGGTAGATTCGCGCGAACTCACGGCGGTGGGAGAGAGCAGATTCAGTGCCAGGGGCACGGCCGGCTTTGAAATCGAGAAGTTGCATTCGACGAATGACGAGCATTCCGTCCGCGCGTTGTCAGAATTGACGGACCGAGGTGGCCAGAACGGGCTAGATGAGGCCGAACTTCTTGATGCGACGGTAGAGCGTGCGCACGGTGAGGCCGAGCGCGCGCGCAGCCAGCTCCTTGTCATTCCGAAAGCGCGCGAGGGCCCGAGCGATCAGATCGCGCTCGGCCTGATCGAGCGTCGGAATCGGCTCGTCGACCGTCACCACCGGAGCGTCGGACCTCGCGGCGAGCTCCGGGAGATTCGCCCGCTCGATCTCGTCACGCGCTCCGAGAGCGTAGGCCCGCTCGAGGAGGTTCTCCAGCTCGCGCACGTTACCGGGGAAGTCGTACGCGGTCAACGCCGTGATCGCATCGGGGGCGATGCCCTTGACGTCACGCCGGAAACGCTCGTTGAACCTCCGGAGGAAATACGTGATCAGCGCCGGAATGTCACCCTTGCGCTCGCGGAGGGGCGGGACCACGATGCGCACGACGTTGAGCCGGTAAAAGAGGTCCTGGCGGAAGCTCCCGTTCTGCACTACCGCCTCGAGGTTCTTGTTGGTCGCGGCGATCATCCTCACGCTGACGGCGTGGGTCTTGGTCGACCCGACGGGCCGGATCTCCTTCTCCTGGATGACGCGGAGCAGCTTGCCCTGGAGCGCCGGCGACAGCTCGGCCACCTCGTCGAGGAAGAGGGTGCCGCCGTGCGCGGAGCGAAAGAGCCCGAGGGTGTCGGCGACGGCGCCCGAGAAGGCTCCCCGCACGTGGCCGAAGAACTCCGACTCCATGAGGTCGGCGGGGATCGCGCTGCAGTTGACCGGCACGAAGGGGCCCTTGGCCCGCCCCGACTGCCGGTGGATCGCCACGGCCACCAGTTCCTTGCCGGTCCCGCTCTCGCCCTCGATCAGCACTGGTGAGTCGGAGTCCGCCACCGTGGCGATCACTTCCTTCACGCGCGTCATCCCCGGTGAGCCGCCCACGAGGTCCTTCACCGCCAGGTGGTCGGCGAGCCGGCTCCGCAGCGAGTGCACCTCGCGGCTCAGGAAGCGCTTCTCGAGGACCTGCTGCATGAGGTGCTGCAACTCGTCCAGGTTGAGCGGCTTGATGAGGTAGTCGTAGGCCCCCGACTTCAGCGCCTGGACCGCGGTCTCGACCATCGGGTTGCCGGTCATCATGACGACCTCGAGCGCCGGATCGTGCCGCTTGATCTCGTCGAGAACTTGCAAACCGTCCATCTCGGGCATCCAGATGTCGACGAGCGCGGCATCGAAGATCTGATGGCTGATCAGCCTGACCGCCTCGCGGCCGTGCACGGCGAGGGAAACGTCGTAGTTCCAGCGGCTGAGAGCGTCGCGCAGGAACTCCCCGACGTCTTTGTCGTCGTCGACGACCAGCACCCGTGGGTGGTCCATCGGAGTCTAGATCCGGACCCTGTCGTCGGTCTTCGCGAACGGCACGGGGGTATCTTAGCCGCCTGCGGTTTCTCCGCCCAAGGTTTCGCACTTGACAGCTCGCCGCCAGATTCAGTATTTTTAAACTGATATTAATTCACGGTAAATCGCGCGGGCAGGTGGAGCCCCGATGAAGGTCCGTGTCACCCTGACCGTCAATGGCGAGTCCCGCGAGGCGCTTGTGCCGGTCCACAAGACCCTCCTCGAGGTGCTCCGGGAAGATCTCGGGCTCACCGGGACCAAGCACGGCTGCGAGCTCGGGGAATGCGGCACCTGCACCGTGCTCCTCGACGGCGAGCCCGTGCTGTCGTGCCTCGCCCTGCCCGTCGAGACCGAGGGATGCCGGATCACGACGGTCGAGGGGATGGCGGAGGGCGGCCGCCTCCACCCGCTCCAGCAAGCCTTTGCCGAGCTGGGCGCCGCCCAGTGCGGGTACTGCACGCCCGGCATTCTCCTCACGGCTACGGCGCTTCTCGCCGACCGTCCGAGCCCGACGCGGCAGGAGGTCAAGGTCGCGCTCGCCGGAAATCTCTGCCGCTGCACCGGGTATACGAAGATCCTCGACGCCGTCGAGCTCGCGGCCCTGCGAATGGGACGTCAGGAGGCCCGCACATGACCAAGAGCGACTTCGCGGTCATCGGCCAGCCGCTCCCGAAGGTCGACGCGTGGGCGAAGGTCGTCGGTGAGACGAAGTACGCCGACGACCTCTTCCTGCCGCGCATGGTGTACGGCAAGCTGCACCGCAGCTCCCACGCCCACGCCCGCATCCGGTCCATCGACACCGCGCGCGCCCGCGCCGTGCCCGGGGTCTACGCGGTGATCACGGGTGCCGACCTGCCGCGCGTGAAGTTCGGCATCCTGCCGGTGTCGCAAGACGAGGAAGCGCTGTGCACCGAGAAGGTGCGCATGGTGGGCGACGCGGTCGCGGCGGTCGCCGCCGTCGACGAAGAGACCGCGGAGCAGGCGTGCCGATTGATCGAGGTCGACTACGAGCCGCTTCCGGCCCTCATGTCCGTCTTCGACGCGCTCGCCCATCCGGAAGTCCGGATCCACGAGTACGGCGACGGGCCCAACGTCCACAAGAGTGTGGCGCTTCAGTTCGGCGACGTCGACACGGCGCTCACCGGCGCCGACCTGGTTCGCGAGGACGTCTTCTTCTTCGAGGGCAGCAACCACCTGCCGATGGAGCAGCACGCGGCCGTCGCCCACTGGGGATCCGACGGCAAGCTGACGCTCTGGTCCTCGACGCAGACGCCGCACTACGTCCACCGGCTGCTTGCGAAGGTTCTCGACACGCCGGCCGCGCACATCCGCGTCATCGCGACGCCGGTCGGGGGCGGCTTCGGAGGCAAGACCGAACCCTTTGCCCATGAGATCGTGGCCTGCCAGCTTTCGAAGCTCACCGGGCGGCCCGTCAAGATCGCTCTGACGCGGGAAGAGGTTTTCTACACCCATCGGGGACGTCACCCGGTGTTGATGTGGATCAAGACCGGGTTCACGAAGCAGGGCGACATCACGGGCTGCCACCTCCGGACGTGGCTCGACGGAGGCGCATACGGCTCGTACGGTGTCGCCTCCACGTTCTACACGGGCGTGATCAACCCCGTGACCTACAAGATGCCCGTCTACAAGTTCGAGGCGGCGCGCATCTTCACCAACAAGCCGCCGTGCGGACCCAAGCGCGGCCACGGCACGCCACAGCCCCGCTTCGCCCTCGAGTGCCAGCTCGACAAGGCGGCCGAGCAGCTCGGGCTCGACCCCGCCGAGATGCGGCGACGGATCGTCGCCGAGCCGTTCACCAAGACCGCCAACCATCTGACGATCACGACCATCGGCCTCGGCGAGTGCATCGACAAGGTCGTCGAGGCCTCCGGCTGGCGCGAGAAGCGCGCTCGCTTCGGCGGCACGGCAGCGCGGGCGGCCGTGTCCGGGGGGAGTCGAGAGGGGGGCGCTGGCTGCACGCCTGTCGTGCAGCCGGAGCCCCCTTCTCCCAAAAAGCCCGGCATTGGCATCGCTTGCTCGGCGTATCTCACCGGCGCCGGCACGGCGATCTACTGGAACGACATGCCCCACTCGGGCGTGATTACGCGCGCCGACCGCAGCGGAGGCGTCGCCGTCCTCTGCGGCGCCACCGACATCGGCCAGGGATCGGACTCCGTCCTCGCGTACCTCACGGCCGAAGTCCTCGGCATCGAGCCGAAGGACGTCCATGTGCATCCGGCCGACACGAGCCTGACGCCCGTCGATCTCGGCTCGTACTCGTCCCGCGTGACGCTCATGTGCGGGATGGCGGCGATCCAGGCGGCCGAGCGGCTCCGGGCCGTCATCTTCCAGGCCGTCGCGCAGAGGCTCGAGGTGAGCCCGACGTCTCTCGTCGCTCGCGAGCGCAAGGTCGGCGTGCCCGACGACTGGGACAGGGCCGTGCCGTTCGCGCAAGCGGTGGAGCTCGGCGAGGCGATTCATGGTGTGCTTGCCTTCCCGGGCTCGTACGCGCCGCCGAAGCGCGCGGGCAAGTACAAGGGAGGCGGCGTCGGCCCCTCTCCCTGCTACTCTTACTCGGCGTGTGTGGTCGAGCTCACGGTTGACGAGGAAACGGGGCAGGTCGACCTCGGGAACGTGTGGATCGCCCACGATGTCGGACGCGCGCTGAACCCGCTCCTGGTCGAGGGGCAGGTGGAGGGCTCGGTGTACATGGGGATCGGGGAGGCCTTGATGGAGGAGCAGGTGTTCAGGAAGAATCTCCACAAGCAGCCCTCGATGCTCGAATACAAGAGTCCGACCACGCTCGAGACGCCGGAGATCCATACGATTCTCGTGGAGACCGACGACCCGGAGGGACCGTTCGGAGCCAAGGAGGCGGGGCAGGGGCCGCTCCTGCCGGTGATTCCGGCCATCGCGAACGCTATTTATCACGCGCTCGCCATTCGCATCGACGAGGTGCCGATCACCCCGGACAAGATTCTCAAGGCGCTCGAGCTGAAGCGGCTGGGAAAGCCGGCGCGCGTCGGGCCTGTCAAGCTGCCGCTCTTCACGTTCAAGGAGCCGATCGTGGTCGAGTCCGCGTTCGGCCAGCCGGCCGACGCGGTCGTCAAGAGGCCATTCGCGTCATGAAACGGGTCCGGGTCGCATCTCTCTCCGGCCACCTAAAGGATTGTCCGCGGAAACGTAGCCACGGGTCGACTGCGGACCGGAGCCGGGTCGCGCCGGGCCACTCGCTGGGTTGTCCGCAGGAGCGGAGCCGGGTCGCATCTCTCTCAGGGCGCTCGAAGGGTTGTCCGGAGGCGCGGAGCCCGGTCGCGCCTATCTCAGGCCACCCTCGGTACAAGCCGGCCTCACGGCCCCCGCTATAATGATCAGGCTGCCGCCCTTCACGTATCTCGCACCCCGCACGGTCGATGACGCCGCCCGCCTCATGGCCGAGCACGGGCGGGATGCGATGCTCGTGGCCGGCGGGACCGACCTCTACCCCAATATGAAGCGGCGGCAGTTCGAGCCGAAGGTCCTCGTCGGGCTGCGCGGGATCCGAGAGCTGCGCGGTGTGCGGGGCTCCGCCGGCGGCTGGACGATCGGGGCGGCGACGACGCTTTCGGCGGTCACCGCTCATCCCGGGATCGCGCGCGACTTTCCGGCGCTCGCGACAGCGGCCGGGCTCGTTTCCTCGCCACAGCTGCAGAACATGGGTACGATCGGGGGTAACGTGTGCGTGGACACGCGGTGCAACTACTACAACCAGTCCTACGAGTGGCGCAAGGCGATCGGCTTCTGCATGAAGAAAGACGGTGACATCTGTCTGGTCGCGCCCGGGAGCTCGCGCTGCTGGGCCGTGTCCTCCTCGGACACGGCCCCCGTGTTGTGGGCCCTCGGAGCGCGGGTGCGGCTCATCGGCGCCGGCGGCGAGCGTACAGTGCCGTTGCCGGCGCTGTATCGGGACGACGGCATCGAATACCTCGCCAAGCGGCCGGACGAGGTCGTCGCGGACATCCTGCTGCCCCCCGCCGAGGGCTGGCGCTCGGCGTATCTCAAGCTACGGCGCCGTGGCTCGTTCGACTTTCCGGTGCTCGGGGTAGCGGTGGCGGCCCGGATGGACGGTGACATCGTCCGCGACGCCCGAATCGTGCTTGGCGCCGTCGCCTCGCTGCCGCGGCCGGCCGAGAAGGCGGCCGCCGCGCTCGTCGGCCAACGCGTGACCCGCGAGCTGATCGCGCGCGTGGCCGATCTGGCGGCGGGCCCCGCCAAGCCGCTCGACAACACCGATTTCACCCATCCGTACCGCAAGAAAGTGACGCGGGTGTTCGTCGCGCGGGCGCTCGCCGCCGTTGCCGGGCTCCGGGACGGCGGCGCCACGTCGGAGGAAGTCGCGTGACCGCGCTCGGCGAGCGTATCAAACGTCTCCGGGCCGAGCGCGAGCTGCAGCAGCGCCAGCTCGCCGAGAAGGCGGACCTCACCCCGAGCATGGTCTCGCAGATCGAGTCGGGACGGCTCTCGCCCTCGCTCCACACCCTCGGCAAGATCGCCGCCGCCTTCGGCGTGCCGATCGCGGCGCTCTTCGACGGCACGCCGGCCGGCAGCATCGTCGTCTCGCGCAAGCGCGACTACCCGGTCGTGTCGTTCGACGGCTCCTCCGAGCGGTGGGCGGTCCTCGGCGCGGGCCTCTTCCAGGGAAAGATCCGTGCCGTGGTCACGACGCTCGGTCCGAAGTCGCGCGGCGTCACGACCGAGAAGGTCATCATCAAGCCCGGGCAGATGAAGCTCTTCTACGTGCTCGAGGGCAAGGTCGCTCTGCACTACAACGGCGACCGCTACCTGCTCGAGGTGGGCGACAGCGCGCTCCTCGACGGCGGCGTGCCGCACGGCTGGGACAATCTCGGCGCGAAACAGGCCCAGGCGCTCTGGGTCATTCTGGGATAGGACCCTTGGCGGATACCGGAGAACGCGTTCGAGTGGACTTCAGGACGGAACCGGCGCGGTACCGGCACTGGAGGATGAGCTTCAGCGGGCCGGTGGCCACGCTCGCCATGGACGTCAAGGAGGACGGCGGGCTCAGGCCGGGCTACGAGCTGAAGCTCAACTCCTACGATCTCGGCGTCGACGTCGAGCTCTACGACGCGGTCCAGCGCCTGCGCTTCGAGCACCCGGAGGTCGGCGCGGTGGTCGTGACGTCCGGCAAGGAGCGCGTCTTCTGCGCCGGCGCCAACATCCGGATGCTCTCGCGCTCCGCCCACGGCTGGAAGGTGAACTTCTGCAAGTTCACCAACGAGACCCGCAACGCGATCGAGGAGGCGACGGCCGAGTCGCGCCAGCTCTACCTGTGCGCCGTCAACGGCGCCTGTGCGGGCGGCGGCTACGAACTGGCCCTGGCCACCGACTGGATCGTCATGGCCGACGACGGCAACACGGCGGTGTCACTCCCCGAGGTCCCGCTGCTCGCCGTGCTCCCCGGCACGGGCGGGCTCACGCGCCTCGTGGACAAGCGGCGCGTGCGCCGGGATCGCGCCGACTTCTTCTGCACCGTCGCGGAGGGGATCAAGGGTGCGCGGGCGGTGGAGTGGGGCCTCGTGGACGAGGTCGTGCCGCGCTCGAAGCTCGACGAGGTCGTGAAGCGGCGCGCGAGCGAATTCGCCGCCCGGACCGACCGGCCGGCCGCGGCGCGAGGCATCGCCCTGGTGCCGCTCGAGCGCTCGATCGACGGCGACCGGATCCGCTATCGCCACGTCGCGTGTGACGTCGATCGGGGACGGGGTCTCGCCGAGATCACGGTGAGCGGGCCGAGTGCTGCGCCTCCGGCGGACGCGGCCGGTATCCGCGAGGCCGGCTGCGCGTTCTGGCCGCTGGCGCTGGCGCGCGAGCTCGACGATCTGAT
>JAHFDK010000468.1 GCA_023249095.1 Candidatus Rokuibacteriota bacterium
CTGCGACCATGTCGGTGCCGAGCGGGTTCTGGTTGGTGACGAAGATGCCGATCTTCATCGTCCTCTCTCCTGGCACGCGTCGCGCGACGGATAGATGACGCCCTCCCCGTGGCGGTACATCCATTCCACGGCGTCGGGCGCCAGGAACGTGGTCATGGGCAGTGATTATCCACGGATGCCTGCCGACGCGCTCCGGTCAGTATCGTCCGGCAAGCTTGCGGTGGTCCCAGCTCACCACTTTCTCCGGGACGATCTTGAGCACCACGCGCTTCGGCGCACTGGCCAGCGCTCCCGGCTGGACCGGCGATGCATTCGCTTGCGCCCCCCGCCCGCGCCTCGAACGCCCCCCTGACGCTGGCTTCGTCCTCGAGGATCTCGCAGCGCCCCCGGATCATCACGCCCCGCAGCTCGGCGTACTCGTCGCCGGCCTCGATCATCAGCGCCACCCTCGGATTGCGGCGGATGTTGACGACCTTCTGCGCCTTCCCGTACGAGGTCATGAAGAAGGCGCCGTCCCGCGCGAAGTAGTTCATGGCCACGACGTGAGGGAAGCCGTCCTGGTCGATGGTGGCCAGCGCGGCTTTCTTGCGTTCCCGGAAGAACGCGGCCTGCTCGTCGGGGCTCAACTGGATCTGCTGCCGTCGGTTGGTCGCCATTCGTCCCTCACTCCTGTCACGTTGCGCAGCTGCGCTGCGGTTGCACGCGATGACCTCCGGGCCGGCGCTCTAACGCTCCGCGCCCGGTCCGTCGCTGAAGAGCGACGGAACGAACGTATGTGGATCCGCCGGCTCGGTGAGGAGCGCTTGCTGCCGCGGGGTGAGCGGGACGTCGGGTGGCGGAAGCACCCGCGCCCGCGACCAGGCCATGTGGGAGACGCAATACTTGTAGAGCAGAGTCCGGCGCTCGTGCTCCGCTCTCCACGGGGCTGTCCCGTGCATCACCGCCTCGGAGAACAGCACGACCGACCCCGCCGGTATCTCCGGAATGACCACGCAGGAGGCCTTTTCCGGGGCCTCGTGGATCTGGCGCGGCACCTTGAAGTAACTCTTGTGACTCCCGGGAATGCACCAGAATCCCCCGTAAGCCGGTCCAGCATCGGCAAGATTCCACGCCGCGACCACGAATCCCTCGTAGATGCCGTTGGCGGCGAAGTGAAAGCGCTCGCCTGGTCTGGTGAAGGAGTTTCGAGCCGAAGCCCCGTAGTCCGCGTGCATGGACCCCATGGTCTGCCCCTTGTGCATGCGGATCCCGTAGAGACGGTCCAGCCGAAAGCAGTCCCCGAGTCGAAAGCGAAGAATCGGCAAGATCGCCTCATGATCCAAGAGGCGACAGAACGGCTCGCCCCAATTGAGGAAGCCATGATCCGGTCCGTGCGCGCCGGCGGCGGAGCCAAAGCGGATGCGTTCGCGAGGGCTGGGAAGCTCCTGCGCATCGATCGACCGGTTCAGCTCGGCCACCCCCGCCACCCCCAGAACGTTGTGGATCACCAAATAGCCCTGAAGATCGAAGAGGTACTGTTGCAGCTCCTGGTCCGAGGCGTCCACGTTCACACCCTCCCTGGCTTTGCTGTCGCCGCCGTCAGATCTTCCTGCATCAGGTGATCAGTGTAGATCCACGACAGCATAATCCATCGCCGCCGATCTGGTCGACGTCGTCCTCCATCTGGTACGCCGTTTCGTCACGATGCCCGGACGCGTTTCGTTACCGTTGGACCGGCCAGCTGATGCTACCAGAGCCCGCGTAGACTCTAATCGTGTGCTTCGCTGGGCTCGGATTCCTAGTCCGCGTCCAGGGAGCCCGCGATTAACACTTTCAGGTCTAGCAATTCGCCCGGGTGGACGGTTTGTTGCGACTAGGGTGCGGCGGACGGCTTGTGCATTGACTGTCGCCGAGGAATCCCCTACCGTCCAGAGCACACGTCGTTCAGTGGCAGGCACGCCGCACACATCGAGTCGAAGAGACGATCTGAGTCGCCGAGGAGGTTGACATGCTCGTGAAGCCCGAAGAAGTCGGACTGTCGTCGGGACGTCTCGGACGCATCAACGATCAGCTCCGACGCTACATCGACGCGGGTAGGCTGGCCGGCACACTGACGCTAGTTGCCCGTCAGGGAAAGATCGCGTATTTCGAGCCGCTGGGCCATCTCGAAATCGAGCGCAAACGGCCGGTCGCGCCCGACTCGATCTTCCGCATCTATTCCATGACCAAGCCGATCGCGAGCGTGGGGCTGATGATGCTGTGGGAGCAGGGGCGGCTGCAGCTTGACGATCCAGTGCACAAGTTCATTCCGTCGTGGCGCGATCAGCGCGTCTTCGTCGGCGGCAACCACCCCGCATGGAAGACGACACCCGTCGAGCGGCCCATGACGGTGCGCGACCTGCTGAGCCACACCTCCGGGCTCACCTATGGCTTCATGGAGCGCACGAACGTCGACGCGGCGTATCGCAAGCTCGGCGTCGCGGATCGGACGCGGAGCGCCTATGCGGCGCGCGACATGGTTGAGGAGCTCGCGGCGCTGCCGCTCGAATTCTCTCCCGGTACCCGTTGGAACTATTCCGTATCGACGGACGTGGTCGGGCATTTGATTGAGCTCATCTCTGGGCAGCGGCTCGATGCCTACCTCCGCGAACACGTCCTCCAGCCTCTCGGCATGACGGACACGTCATTCGTCGTCACGGAGCAGCAGAGCAAACGCTTCGCCGCGAACTATCAGCGGCTGTCGGACGACCGCCTGAAACTCATCGACGATCCGGCCAAGAGCATCTACCGCGACTGCGCGTTCTTCTCCGGTGGCGGCGGACTGGTGTCCACGGCCAACGACTACTTCCGGTTCGCCTCGATGAGGCTGAACAAAGGCGAGCTCGACGGCATTCGGCTGCTCGGACGGAAGACGGTCGAGCTCATGACGATGAATCACCTTCCGGACGGCCAGGATCTCACGAACCTGGCGCTGCCCGGGATGTTCACCGAGACTGCCTATGCCGGCGTCGGCTTCGGTCTCGGCTTCTCCGTCATGCAGTCGCCCGCGCGCGCGCAGATCGCCGGAACGGCGGGTGAGTTCGCGTGGGGTGGCGCCGCGGGTACGGCGTTCTGGATCGATCCCGACGAGCAGATGATCGTCGTGTTCATGACGCAGATTATGCAGATGGGTTTGCCGGCGCCGTATCCGCTGCGTCGCGAGCTGCGGACACTCGCCTATTCGGCCGTTATCGAATAACTGGCAAGCGAGCTATCGTTGCTGCATGCCGCGCCTCAGCACGAGAAAGCGAGCGCGCCTCCCGGACAGAGCCT
>JAHFDK010000224.1 GCA_023249095.1 Candidatus Rokuibacteriota bacterium
TGGGGTACGCCCCGTTTCCCGGAGGCTTTGAGCATCAGCTTGAGCCGGTGCAGGATCGCGCCGTCCTGGACCCGACGGGCCACCTTCCCGAGCAGCAGGTCGTGCCGCACGGTATCGAAGTCGGCCGCCAAATCCACGTCGATCACCCGCGGCTTGCCCTCGACGATGTCCTTGTCCACCCGGGCCACCGCCGCATGCGCCGTTCGCCTCGGTCGGTACCCGTACGACCCCTGGCAGAAGTCCGCTTCGCACATGGGCTCCAGCATGAGCTGGAGCGCCCCTTGGACCACCCGGTCCCGTATCGCCGGAATCCCTACCACGCGCACTTTGCCACCGCGCTGCGGGATCGCGACGCGCCGGTTCCGTAGCGGCCGATAGGTGCGGGCGACCCGTTCGTCCCGTCGCTGCGCGAGAAACGCCTCGACGCCGGCCGCCTCGATCGCCGCAAACGTGACCCCGTCAATCCCCGGGGCCCCGTGGTTGCGCTTCACGAGCGCGTACGCCGTCCTCAGCGTCTCCTGCTTCACCACCTGAACGTGCCGGCCCCAGCACCGCTTCGTCTTGTCAGCCTTCGCCGTGACGTAGATCCTCCGCCTCAGGTCTTGCCGACTCACGGACGACGTGGTCATGCCGCCCCTGCCTCCCGTGTCGTCGGAGGAAGTGCAGAACAGCAGGGTCCCTTCGCTCCACGGGCGTTACCCCGCTTCGTCGCTACTCCGGACCCGTCCGCCACCCTCTCGCCGTCGGACGATTTCCCGGGACCACCGGTTATACCCCCGACCTGACTCCGCTGATTTCGCAGCGGGACGAGGAGGGTTTCTCCAGTTGCTCGATGCGGCTGGGTCACCGTGCTGTCGCTCCACGCCCCGCCGGAGTGCGCCGCCGCGTCAGCCAGACTGCGACGGCCCGTGTTGCCTTCGCGGGGTAATCGACCGCTCGGCCTCCGGGGTTTGGATCTTTCGGGGCCACCTCACGTTCACTTGCGTTACGGCCCGGTGACTCGCTCACCATCCGTTCGATGGCTTTGTCGATAGGCTTCAGAGTCTCGGTTTCCCTCCACCCTGCTATCCAAGCTACGGGGCGTCTGGCTCGTGCCCCGGCGGGACTGGCACCCGCTAGTCGCACCTGCCTTTCTCTGGACACGCGATCACCTGATCCGCCCGCAGCAGGAGAGACTGTGGGATCGTCAGTCCGAGCGCCTTCGCAGTCTTGAGGTTGATGACCAGCTCGAACTTCGTGGGCTGCTCAACCGGCAGCTCGCCCGGCTTGGCGCCCTTGAGGATCTTGTCCACGTAGGTCGCGGCGCGCCGATTCAACTCGCTAAGACTCGCTCCATACGCTATGAGACCCCCGAGGTCAACGAACTCTCTAGCGTTGAACATCGAGGGCAGCCGATGCTTAGCGGCAAGGTCGACGATGCGCTTTCCTTCAGCGAAGAGCATCGTGCTCGGAAACACGAGGAGGGCCTCGGCGCGCTCTCTGATCATCGTCGAGAATGCGCGGTCGAACTCGTCGGGACCCCGCACGCCCACGAGTTGAAGTTGCACTCCTAGAGTTCCGGCCGCAGCCTCTGTCTCCTTCAGCATGTCTCTCATCGTACGTTCGCTGAATGCGCCGGGATGCCAGAGACCAGCGACGCGGGAGACCCTGGGAAGAGCTTGCTTCAGCAGTTCCAGACGCTTGGGGACCAGCTCCGGGCCGAGGAAGGTCGTCCCTGTGACATTTCCGCCGGGCCTCGCGAGGCTGGCCACGAGCCCGTCTCGGACAGGATCGCCCATAGCCGTTGCGACGATGGGAATGGCCGTGGTCGCTTGCTGTGCAGCACGGGCCGCAGGTGTCGCCACCGCCATGATGAGGTCGACCTTGAGACGCTTTAGTTCGGTCGCTAGGCCCAGGAGTCGCTCGATCTTGCCGTCCGCCCCTCGGTACTCGATGACGATATTCTGACCCTCCACGTAGCCGAGTTCGCGCAATCCTGTCCGGAAGGCGTCGCGCCTCACGCGTACCTCGGGAGATTCAAGCGAACCGGTCACCAGGTAGCCTAGCCGTGCGACTTTCGGCGGCTGCGCCTCGGCCCCGAGCGGCGCAAGAATCAGGCCGAGTGCGAGAACTAAACAGATCAGCCGCATGGTCACCTCGGTGGAGGATGGCTGGCGGGGAGTCTAGCTGAACGCCACGACGCGCACCAGCACGGCGCCGCACGAGCACGCGCTACTCGTAGGGTCGAGGACTGGCGCTGGTCATTTCCGTGAAGGCCCTGTCGAAATCGGCGGGACTTCGCGCCTCAACGAATTGAAGCCGCACCCCCAGCGCCCGTGCCGCGACCTCTGCTCCCTTCAGCATGCCCTTTTCCGTGCGTTCGCCGAGGCCACCTGGCTGCCAGAGGACAGCGACCCGACTGACCCCCGGAACGGCCTGCTTGAACTGTTCCAGACGCTTGCCGACTAGCTCCGCGGCGAGGTTGGACAACCCCGTGACATTGCCGCCCGGCCGCGCAAGGCTGGTGACGAGCCCGTCCGTAACCGGATCGGGAGCAGAAGCGAAGACAATGGGGATAGTCTTGGTCGCTTGCTTGGCGGCGAGGGCGGGGAGTGTGCCTCCTGCGGTCACGATGACATCAACCTTGAGCGCAACCAGTTCGGCCGCACGAGCGGGGAGCCGCTCGAACTTTCCCTCGGCATCTCGGTATTCGATCACGACGTTGCGACCCTCGACGTAACCAAGGTCACGCAGTCCTTGGAGGAAGGCCTCTCGCACGTGGGGGTTAGCGGCCATGTCGACCGTCAGGTAGCCTATTCGAGCGATCTTGGCCGCCTGCTGGGCGGCGAGCGGCGCGGCGAGGAGGCTGAGAGCGAGAATGACCGCGAACCCGATCAGCCGCATGTTGCGGGGAGTCTAGCCGAACGCCATGACGCGCCCCAGCGCCCCGGCCGGGACTGCACCGGGGCGTCAGGGACTACCTACCGAGCGTCAATGCGGCCCTCGAACTTCACCGTCAGATCAGGGTGCAAAATGGGTGTCGGTGAGAGCGGCGTCGCTCCCCGACGGCTATGAGTGCTACGAGTTTCCAGCCGCGAGCGGGTCGGCCGCGCTCGGCCGGCTCAGAATACGCTGGCCGAGCCTGATCAAGACCAGACCGAGCGCAACGCGCATCGGCTGCCGTGGTGGCCGGTGAGCGTCGAGCAGCGCGCCTCTCGCGCCCGCCGCTCGCGCCTCGGCTAGGCGCTCCTTGATCAACCATTCGGCGAAGTAGAGGTTCATGTCCATGACACCGACTCTCCTCTGGGCCTGCGCGCCGCGACCACGGTGCGCTCCCGGCGTGGGACCGGTCGTTCCTGCGGGCTCAGGACGATCTCGAACCGGCCCGGCTTCGTTCGCTCGGGCGCGTCGAAGGCGCCGTAGGCGGTCCGGACCACGTGCGTCACGGTGTCGAGGTCGTCGAATGGCACGGGGATGATGAGCTGCCAGCGACCCCAGAGCCGGTGGCGCACCACCGGGGAGACGACCGCGCCCAGCTCCCCGTGGACCGCGTCCGTCACCGCGATCTGTCGCGCGATCGCCAGGAGCCGAGTGCGCGCTCTCCACGTCGAGAGCAACAGCGCCGCGGTGAGCAGGGCAGCCGGGACCAGCACGGCGACCACCAGCGCGCTCAGCACGCGAGCCTCCACCGGTTCTGACGAGCTTCGAGCAATCCCAGCATGTCGGTCTCCTTCTGCTTCCTGTGACACCGCGGCGAGGCCGGCGTGAAAGCGCGGCGAGCGACGCTAGACCGTCAGCGGGTGGAGATCCGGGCGGCAGGCCGTGCAGGGAACGAGCCCGAGACTTCCGGCCAGCTCGCGAGACGCCAGCAGGGTGACAGGACCGATCGGGCGGCGCGCGATATCCCCGCAGGTCGGCAGGCAGTACTCACGCTGATCGTTGCGGTCGTAGTGATACAGCGTGTTGCGCGCAACGCGAGAGTCGTTCAGCGTTCCCACCGCTCGAACGCCCTCGACGGCGAGCAGGCGCTGCTTGAGCCCGATCTGATGACCGGCGTAGCCGGTGAGCGCGCCGGAGGTTCCGATGATGCGGTGGCAGGGTACGACGATCGGCAGCGGATTCCAGCGGAGCGCCTGGGCCACCGCGCGCGTGGCCGCGGGCTTGCCGATCTCGGTGGCGATGCCCGCGTACGACGTCACGGCGCCGTAGGGAATCGCGGCGGTGGCCTGCAGCACAGCGCGATGAAAGTCGCTGCGCGCCAGGCGCAGGTCGAGCGGCCACTCCAGGCGGGTGCGGTCGCCCCGCAGGTACTCGAGCAGCTCGCGGTAGAGCGCCTCGATCTCGGCGCCGTCCTCCTGGGGGTCGACGCCGGTAACTCGGCTCAAGCGGGACGCTCCGAGGTCGGTGTGCTCGCCCAGGTACTCCACGAGCGACACGCCGTGCTCCGAGCGGGCGATGAGAATATGGCCCAGCGGTGACGGGAACACGCGGTACGACACCAGGCGCGATTTCAGATCGGCCAGGCGCGACTCGAGCCCTTCGCGGGCGCGCGCCACGCTCTCGGCGGCCGCCGGCGCGCGCCGGAGCGCGCCCACGACGCCGTCGATCTCGCGATAACGCCGGAACTCGCCACGGCAGGGCGCGCAGGCGTCGATGTGGTGCTCGACGCGGCGCCCGGTTCCGGGCTCGGCGTCTCCCGTCGCCGCAGCGACGAGGTCGGCTTCGATCTCCAGACAGGTTCGGGGTTTACGGCTCATCGCGGTGGCTCCATGTTCGTCGGGCTTGTTTCGGGCGGAAGTGCGTGACCGTTGAGGCTCAGCCGGACCTTGCGGAGCGCCTGGAAGACGTGGGCTCGTGCGCTCTCCGCCGAGCAGTCGAGGCTTCGCCCGATCGCCTCGTAGTCGAGGTCGTGGATCTTTCGCAGGATGAACGCCAGCCGTTGCTTGAGGGGCAGCCCGCGGACGGTGCTCTCGAGCAGCGTCTTGGCTTCACGGAACCGCGCTTCGTCCTCGGGCCCCTCGGGGTCGGCCTCGCGGCGCTCGACGGACGCGGCCAGAAGGGCGGTGCGGCGGCGTTTCTCGGAGCGGAAGTGATTCCGGGTCAGATTCGTCGCGATCGCGAACAGCCACGCGCGGACGTTCGCCTCCGGGCCGAGCGTGCGGTAGGCGCGGTAGGCACGCAGGAAGGTCTCCTGAGAGATGTCCTCGGCCTCGGTGGCCCGTGACGTGACGCGCCGGATATAGCGGTAGATCTCCGCGTGGTGTGCGCCGACGATGGTCTCGAATGGTTGTACACCCATCATAGGTAGAGACACCGCTCCAGCCCGGATGTGAAACGGCCGGCCGGACTCGCCACATGATAAGGTATCCGGCGAAAGGAGTATCCCTCCCGGTGGCTGAGACCGCCGACGTCGTGGTGGTCGGTGGCGGCGTCAACGGCGCGAGCATCGCGTATGCCCTGGCCGCGCGGGGCGTCACGCGCGTCGTTCTCTGTGAGAAGGCGGCGCTGGCCAGCGGCGCCTCGGGCCGCTCGAGTGCGCTCGTGCGGATGCACTACACCAACGAGTGGGACGCGCGGCTCGCGTTCGCCAGTTTCCCCGTCTTCAAACACTGGACGGAGATCATGGGCGGCCCGTCCGTATTCACCCACACGGGGTTCGTGAACGTCGTCGCCCCGCCGTATGCCGCCGCGCTCCGGAAGAACGTCGAGATGCTGCGCTCCATCGGGATCAACACCGTCGCCCTCTCGCCGGGCGAGCTCCGCGACCTCCAGCCGTTCGCCAACGTCGAGGACCTGGGCGTCGCCGCCTGGGAGCCCGAGAGCGGCTACGCCGACCCCGCCGCCACGGTCGAAGGCTTCCGGCGACGGGGACACGAGCTCGGTGCCCGGATACTCCAGTGGACTGCGGTGACGAAGATTCTACGTCGCGGGAGCCGCGTCCTCGGCGTGGAGACCAGCGCCGGGCGCATCGACGCCGGCGCCGTTGTCGCCGCCGCCGGGGCCTGGGCCCCTGAGCTCTGCCGCGAGATCGGCCTCGAGATCCCCGCGCGGGTGAAGGGGCTCGACACGGTGCAGGTGACGCGGCCGGCGGCGCTCGCCCAGCCCCACCTGGTCTTCATCGACAACGTGCAGGGAAGCTACTTCAGGCCCGAGAGCGGCATCTGCACGATCGTGGGCGTCCCCTGTCAGGACTGGGATCTCGATCCGGACGCGCCGACCGTGCTTCCGCCGGGGGCGCCGACGGTCGGCGCCCAGATCCTGACGCACCGGATCCCCGCCATGGAGGGCGCCACGCTCGCTCGGGGCTATCGCGCCTTCGATTGCTACAGCCGCGACCGCCACGCGATCCTCGGTCGAGTCGACGGAATCGACGGCTTGTATCTCGCCACGGCGTTCAGCGGCTCCGGCTTCAAGATCGCGCCTGCCGTGGGGATGTGCGTGGCCGAGCTGATCGTGGACGGGCGCGCGAAGACGGTGGACATCGAGGCCTTCAATCTCCGGCGGTTCGCCGAGGGGAGGTCGCCCGAAGGGCCGTACCCGTACGCGCCGCGAAAAGATCACGCCGGGCCCGATTGACTTGCCCGGGAGCTCCGTCTACGTTGACTGGACCATACACCGAGTGGGGAGGACGGAATGTTCAAGCGGGTGGTGACCTCGGAGAGCGAGCTGCGCGCGCTGATGGGCACGCCGAGTGAGCGGGCCATCAAGAAGGAGTCGACCACGGTGGACGAGCCCAGCCGGGAGTTCATCCGGCGCTCGCCCTTTCTGCTGCTGGCGACCTCCAACGCGGCCGGTCGCTGCGACGTGTCCCCCAAGGGCGACGCGCCGGGCTTCGTACGCGTGCTGGACGAACGGCACCTCGTGATTCCGGACCGTCCCGGCAACAAGCGGCTCGACGGGTTGCGCAACCTCCTCGCGAATCCCCACGTCGGGCTGATCTTCCTCATCCCGGGCCGCGAGGAAACGCTCCGCGTGAACGGCCGCGCGTCGATCGTGCGCGACGAGGACATTCTCGACTCGCTCGCGGCGCGCGACAAGCGGCCGCTCGTCGCCATCGGCGTCGAGGTCGAGGAGTGCTTCTTCCACTGTCCGAAGGCGTTCCGGCGCTCCCAGCTCTGGGAGCCCGAGGCGTGGCCGGACCGCTCGGTGCTCCCCTCGATGGCGTGCGTGCTGTACGAGAAGCTCAAGCCGGCGGACAAGACCCTCGAGGAGTATCTGCGCGAGAGCGAGGAGAACATCCAGAGGACGCTCTACTGAGCCCACGCTACCGCATCGGGATCGACGTCGGCGGCACCTTCACCGACCTCGTCGCGGTGGACGAGCGCGGCGCCCTCGCCATCGCCAAGTGCGCCTCGACGCCGCCCGATCCCTCCGAGGGCCTGGTCACCGGGCTCGGGCTCCTGGCGGCGGAGCTTGGCACGAACCTTCCGGGACTGCTCGCGCAGACCGACTCGATCGTCCACGGCACCACCGTCGCGACCAACGCGCTCCTGGAGCGCAAAGGGGCGAGGGTCGGGCTCCTCACGACCGAGGGGCACCGGGACGTCATCGAGATGCGCGAGGGGCTGAAGGACGATCGCTACAACTTGAGGATGGCGCCGCCCGTCCCGCTCGTGCCGCGCGCCCGCCGCCTCGGCGTCCGCGAGCGCCTGCGCTTCGACGGCACAGTCGCGATTCCGCTGAGCGCCCGCTCGCTCGGGGCGGGGATCGCGGCGCTCGCGAAGGCCCGGGTGGAGGCGGTCGCCGTTTGCTATCTCCACTCGTACCGGAACCCGCGCCACGAGAAGCTGACCGGCCGGGCGCTCGCCCGCCGCTTGCCGGGCGCCTACGTGTCGCTCTCGGCCGAGGTCCTGCCGCAGATCAAGGAATACGAGCGCGTCTGGACGACCGTGGTGAACGCGTACGTGGGGCCGGCGCTCGCGCGCTACCTGGCGAGCCTCGCGGCCCGTCTCGCGAGCCACGGCTACCGTGGGGACGTCCTGATCATGCAGTCGCACGGCGGCGTCGCGCCGGCGCGCGAATCGACGCGGCTGGCGGCGGGCGCCGTGCTGTCAGGGCCGGCCGGTGGCGTGGCCGCCGGCCGCTACAGCGCGCGTCTCCTGCGCGAGGCGAACCTCATCACCTTCGACATGGGGGGGACGTCCACGGACATCGCGCTCCTCCAGGGCGGCGAGCCCCAGCTCACGGGCGAGAAGACCGTCGGCGTCGCGAAGGTCGCGCTCCCGGCGATCGACATTCACACCCTCGGCGCCGGCGGGGGATCGGTCGCGTGGGTGGATGCGGGCCGCATCCTGCACGTCGGGCCCGAGAGCGCCGGCGCCGAGCCGGGCCCCGCGGGCTACGGCAAGGGGGGGGTGCGCGCGACGGTGACCGACGCGAACCTCGTGCTCGGCTTCCTGGATCCGGGGAACTTCCTCGGGGGCCGCATCGGGCTCGATGCGCACGCCGCGCGCGCGGCCGTCGAGGTCATCGCGATCCAGCTCGGCACGACCCCGCTCCGGGCGGCGGAGGGCATCGCGCGGGTCGTGAACACCAACATGGCGGAGGGGATCAAGATCGTCTCCGTGCGTCGCGGCGTCGATCCCCGTCAGTTCGCGCTCGTCGCGTTCGGCGGCGCCGCGGGGCTCCACGTCACCGAGGTCGCGCGGCTCCTCGAGATCCAGCGCGTCGTCGTGCCGTCGGTGGCCGCGGTGTTCTCGGCGTGGGGCATGCTGGCGACCGACCTCCGCTACGAGCTCGTGCGCTCCCACGTGAGCGAGGTGGGGCGGATGACGGCGGCGGGCCTGCGAAAGCTGTTCGCCGCGCTCGAACGCGAGGGTCGCAAGCGCCTCGCCCACTTCGACGGGGCCATCAGCGTGCGCCGGGCCCTCGACATGCGTTACGGCGAGCAGATATTCGAGATCCAGGTAGACCTCGACGGCGTGGACCTCCAGGCGGCGGACCTCATGGATCAGGTGGCCGATCGCTTTCACCGCCGTCACGAGGAGCTCTACGCCTACAGCGCCTCGGGCCAGGAAGTCGTCATCGTCAACGCGCGCGTGGCGGTCGTCGGCGCGCTCCCCGTGCTGCCGGCCGGCGCCGGCGCGGCCGAGCGAGGGTCGACCACGGCAGCCGCTCGGCGTCGCGTCTGGCTCGCCGACTGGGTCGAGGTGCCCGTTCACAGGATGGACGCGCTCGCCGTCGGGCAGGAGTTCAAGGGCCCGGCGATCTTCGAGTCGGCGACGACCACGGTGCTCGTGCGCGAGGGCGAGCGGGTCGCCGTCACGCCGCACGGCTGGCTCGACATCCGCCTCGGCTGACCGCGTGCCCCGAGACCTGCACCACAACATGGCGGCGCTCGGCGCCGACTACGCGCTCTTCGGGGTGGGCCTGTCGTTTGCCTCGCAGTCCACGATCCTGCCGGCCTTCGCGGCCTACCTGGGCGCTCCCAACGTCGTCATCGGCGCGATCCCCGCGGTGATGACCCTCGGCTGGTTCCTCCCGTCGCTCTTCGCCGCGGGCCACACGGAGACGCTCGCGCGGAAGCTTCCGTTCGTCCTCCGCTATTCGGTCTGGGAACGCGTGCCGTTCGCGGTGCTGTCCCTCGCGGCGTTCTACCTGGCCGACCGCGCGCCGGCTCTGACGCTCGCTCTGATGCTGCTGATGCTGCTCGTCATTACCGGCGTCGGCGGCGTGCTCATGCCGGCGTGGATGGACATCATCGGGCGTCTGATCCCCGTCACGACGCGCGGTCGCTTCTTCGCGTTCGCGAACCTCGCGGCGGGCGCCGGGGGTTTCGCCGGGAGCTTCGTGACGGCGAGCATCCTGGCGGCGGTGGCGCCGCCCGCGAGCTACGGCGCGTGCTTCGTCGGCGCTGCGATGTGCATGGCGCTGTCGTACGCCGCGCTCGCCGTCGTCCGCGAGCCGGCGGCGACGGGTCGGTCGCAACGGGTCACCCTCGGAGCCTATCTGTCGCGGATTCCGGCGCTCCTCGGCCGCGACCCGAATCTCGTCTGGTTCCTCGCCGCCCGCGCGTTCGCCGTGATCGGATCGATGGCCGGCGGATTCTACACCGTCTATGCGCTCCGCGTCTGGGACGCCCCCACGGCGCAGGTCGGCGTGTTCACTACGCTCTTGTTCGTGGGGCAGATGGCGGGCAACGCGGTGTTCGGCTGGCTTGCCGACCGACGGGGCCACCTCCTGGTCATCACGATGGGCCTCGCCGCGACGCTCGCCGGCAACCTGGTCGCCGTCGCGGCCCCGACGCTCGCCGTGTTTGGCGTGGTCTTCGTCATGCTGGGGACTCAGATCGCCGCCATGAACGTGTCGACGCTGAACGTGCTGCTGGAATTCGCTCCGGTGCTGGAGGAGCAGCCGACCTACATCGGTCTTGGAACCACGTTGATGGCGCCCGTCGCGTTCGGCGC
>JAHFDK010000225.1 GCA_023249095.1 Candidatus Rokuibacteriota bacterium
GCTAGAGGCTATAGACCCTGCCAGTAGCGCCGCCCCTGGAGGCGGATGATCCTGCCGAACCCCGGCGCCTCGAAGTGTCCGGCCGCCACGAGGATCTTCTCGCGCTCGAGACGGTCCAGCAGGGCCTTTCGAGTCTGACGCGTCAGGTCCGGGTCCATGTCGGCGCGCGAGACCCAGTCCGGCTCGAGCACCTGCACTGGGCTATGCGCCGCATCGCCCAGGACGAGTGCCTGCTCTCCCTTCGAGGTGATCAGGATGCTCATGTGCCCGGGCGTGTGGCCGGGTGTCGGCACAGCCGTCAGCTCCCGCGTCAGGCTCTGCTCGCCCTGCATGAACTCGATCAAGCCGAGATCGGCCAGGGGCCAGACGCAGGTCGGCGCGTTGACGAAGCGCGTCGGCTGGAGGTCGGGCTCGTGGCACGACTCCCAATCCTTCTTGCTCATCCAGTAGCGCGCGCGGGGGAAGGTCGGCACGTACTTCCCGCCCTCGGTCATGAGGTTCCAGCCCACGTGGTCGCGGTGCAGATGCGTCATGACCACCATGTCCACGTCTTCCGGCCGCACGCCCTTGGCCTTGAAGTCGTGCATCAGCCGGCCCCACGGGACGTCGGGCGTGTCCGCGGGCTTCGGACCGAGACCCGTGTCGATGAGGATCGTCCGCCCACCGCCGCGGATCAGGTACGAGCCCAGATTGAAGCGGACCTTGTGCTCGTGCAGATGCGACTCGTACGCGGTCCAGTTGTCTTCCGGGATGGTCGGGAAGAAGTTGCACAGGTCGAACTCGAGCATCCCGTCCGACAGCATCATGACTTCCACATCGCCGACGCGGATCACATTGCTCCCCATGCCGGCCTCCGAGGCTCAGTAGTGGTTGACGTCGCTCAGCGCGCAGACTGTACAGGAGAGAACGCGTCGGCGCCAGCCCTCGGCGAGCGCTGGCAATGCGAGCCGCAAGGCTCGCGGTCAGCCGCCGTCGGCAAGGACGACGATCGCTACGCGCGCCACGCCCTCGCCGACCATGCCGAGCGCCTTCGCTGCTCCGAGGCTCAGATCGAGAACGCGCCCGGGCACGTGCGGACCGCGGTCGTTCACGCGAACCACCACGCTCCGGCCGTTCTCGACGTTCGTCACCCGCAAGCGGGTGCCGAAGGGTAACGTGCGGTGCGCGGCCGTGAGCCGATTCATGTCGTACGCCTCGCCCGACGCGGTCGGGCGCCCCTGGTGTCGCTGCCCGTACCACGACGCGAGCCCCACGATCCGCTTCGTGGGCTCCGGCGGCGCCGCAGCGGGGCTGCTGGGCCGCGCCTCGGCGCAACCCAGGACCACCAGCGTGAGACTGACGAGACCGAGCCCTGCCAGAACGTATCGGGGGCTCGTCACCGGTCAGCCCGCGTTCGTCCGCTCGGCTCCGCGATGACCGCGCTCCCCGATCACCTGGATGGTGATCTCGCGCCGGCGGGGCCCGTCGAGCTCGGCGAAAATGACGGACTGGAACTGGCCCAGCGTGAGATCGTCGTTGTTCACACCGACCACGAGCGTCCGTCCGAGGAGTGCCGCCCGCAGATGCGCCCGCGCGTTTCCACGCTCGCAATCCGAGAAGCGCGGATCGTCGTGTCGGTAGCCGTTCCGGTCGGGGACCAGCCGCTCGATCAGCGCCCTGAAGTCTTCGACGAGGGCGCTCTGGAACTCGTTGATGAAGAGCGCGCAGGTCGTGTGGAGGGTGTTGATCAGCGCGATGCCGGTAGAGATCCCGAACGGCCGGATCGCGACCTTCACGAGCGGGGTCACATCCGAGATCTCGGTACGCGCCGTACTGGCCAGAGTCAACGACGTGTTGAAGGCGTTCACGGTCGTCCTTTCCCCGCGTGACACGGCTGCGAGTCCAGGGCAAGCGCAGCATGGGTCGTGCCACAAGGGGTCGGCGTGTAAGTTCTTGATTTGCGGTTCGTCGCGAGTGCGGCGCCGGTCCGGCTGTGCGGAATTGGACGGACAAACTGACGGGAGCGCGGCAAAGCTTACACGATCACCTTCTCCTCGACCGTGAAGGTCTTGATCTCGAGGCGCTCTTGATCACCGGCGTGCCTCCCTGGTCGGCGGCGCGCAGGCGGCGGTCACGGCCGACCATCCGTCCAGCTGAGAATTACCCGCTGCCGCGGTCGACCCAGTCGAAGGACAGGATTTGGATCCGGTACGATGCGGCTGGCTCGACCGGCGCGCTGAAGTAGGCCCGATTGCCTGCCGGCACACCCCCGAACACCCATGTGGTCGAGCTCCCGATGACTTGCCCGGCCGCGTCCAGACGTTCGATCGAGAGCCGCATGCGGTCGGCCGGGAGGCCGCCGTTCATATTGTAGATATACCCGCTGATCACCGGCCGTGGGGAAGCCGCCGTGACCTGGAACTCGATCCGAAAGTACCGATCGAGCGTCTCCTGTGCATAATTCGCCGCCGCGGCGCTCCCGGCGGTGATCAGGGCGACGACTACCAGCACGAGAGCCACACGGATTCCGCGCATCGACGCCTCCTTCGCACAACTTGGAACCGTCGGCGCCGGTCGCCGCACCGTGGTTCCGCGCACACGTATATGATGGACAGTAAGGCTCCGGCGATTCGCGGCCTCGGGAATCATCGAGGGTTCTTCACCGTCCGGGCGGTATACCCCTTCCGCTCCATGCAGCGGTTGAAGGCCGCTCGGTCCACGCGCTCCGAGCCCGGAAGCGCCACCACGCGGGGATCGGCGGCTTCCTTCCGACAGGTCGCCATGTCGTGGTCGAGCTTCGCCGGTACCACGCCCGGTTTCTCGTAGATCCATTCCCGTGTCGCGCATCCGGCGAACACGCTCGCCGCGCAGAGGAGCGCCGCCGCCCGTCGTGTCACTGAAGCACCCGGTCGGCTTGCTGGAGCAGCGACGAGGGAATGGGCAGGGCGAGCGCGCGGGCGGTTCGGAGATTGATCACGAGCTCGAAGCGCGACGCGCGCGTCACCGGAAGCTCCGAAGGCCGGGCGCCTCTCAGGATTCGATCGACGAGCCCGGCGGCTTGACGGAAGACGTCGGTCCAGACCGCGCCGTACGAGAGAAGGCCTCCGGCGTCGACGAAAGCGCGGAGCGGGAAGACCGTCGGCAGCCGGATCCGGCTCGCGAACGCCGCGATCGGTTCCCGGCGCGCGAGCGTGAGCTCGTCGGCAAGCACGATGAGGCCCTGCGGTCGCTGGGCCTGAACCTTGGCGACGACTTCCCGAAAGTCGCTGTCGCCTCGGACCTCGACCGACGTCAGCTCCACGTTGTGAGCCCGAGCGGCGGCTTGCGTCGCGCTCAGGTCCACGGCCGCGCTCGCACTGGTGGGATTCCACAGTGCCGTCGCCCGTACGACGCCGGGCACGACCTGCCTCAGGAGCTCGAGGCGGCGCGCGCTCAGCTCGGCGACAAAGGTCGTCAGTCCCGTCAGATTCGCCCCGGGGCCTGCGGGCGTGCCGGTGAGCCCCGCGGCGACCGGGTCGTCCAGCGACACCATGACGATGGGGATCGTCTTCGTCGCGCGCCGAGCGGCCTCGATCGCCGGCACGCCGACAGCCACGATGACGGTGACGTTCAGGCGTACGAGATCGTCGGCGTGCTGCGCGTAGAGCTCAGGCTTGCCCTGCGCATAGCGGTACCAGATCTTGATTGATTCGCCCTCGACCCAGGCGCGCTCGCGGAGCCCCGCGCGGAGCACCGGGATCGAATCCGGCGTCGGCTCGTTGGCGAGGTAGCCGATCGAGGGGATGTCGGGCGGCGCCGCGGGCGCCCCCGTTGCCCCGACGGTCAGCACGCTGACCAGGAGAGCGCGGCCGCCGGTCGCGATCCCACGCGCGACAATAAACGCACGACGCGAATCGCCCGGCATGCACGGAGCCTATCAAAGCGGCGGGGAAATTGGTATGATCCGCACGATGGCGCAAGGGCTGCGCGAACTGGTCGGCCGGGTCATGATCGATCCGGAATTCCTCGCCGAGTTGCAGCGTGCGCCCGAGCCGCTCCTGACCCAGTACGAGCTGAGCGACGCCGAGCGAGCGACCGTCCGGCAAGCACTCGCCCGGCTGACCAAGACGCCCGCGAGTGAGCGGCGGCACGAGTTCCGCAGCACTCTCATCAGCCGCGTGGCCACCTAGGCCCCGGCCCGCGCGCGCGTGCCGGCGTCCACCGCAACACTCGCGTTCCTGCGCGACGTTCGCGTGTTCGAAGCTTTCTCCGACCCCGACCTTACCGCCATGGTCGACCGGTTGCGTGAGCGGCACCTCCGCAAGCGGCAGATTCTCTTCCGCGAGGGCGATCGTGGCGAGGAGATGTTCATCGTGCGGCACGGCACGATTCTCATCTCCAAGGCGGTCACCGGGAAGGTCGAGCAGGTTCTGGTCCGGGTGGAGCCCTCCGACTTCTTCGGCGAGATGAGCTTGTTCGACGGCTCGCCCCGCTCCGCCACCGCTCAGGCCGAGACGGACGTCGAGCTGCTCGTCCTCGGGCGGGATAGTCTGCAGGCGATGACCGAGACCACCCCGCGTGCCGCCGCCGCGTTCTTCTACGCGATGGTCCAGGTCTTCATGGATCGACTTCGGCGGTCCACCCAGCAGGTGGCCGAGGCGACACGGTGGGGCCTCGAAGCCACCGGCCTCGACGTCGAGGCCCGGTGATGGAGCGGCCGGCTCCGGCGAAGTTCGAGCTGCTCGTGCGTCGCGACGGCGACGAGGACTTCGAGCTCCGTCAAGTCGCGAGCGCGGTGGGCTACCTCAACTCGCGGCCCCGCCGCGTGGACCCGAAGTCGTTCGAGATCTCCGAGCTCCGCTCGTCTGTCGCCGCCGCGCCCGGGTTCATCCTCAAGAACACGACGACGGAGCGATTCCTGCTGCTCTCCGCGCACGAGCGGTTCCTCTGGGAGCAGATGGACGGCACCACGTCGCTGCAGGAGATCGCGACGGCGTACGTCCTGAAATACGGGGAGTTCGACTTCGACATCATCCCGAGCCTCCTCCGCAAGCTCCAGCGGGGGCAGCTCTTGACGTTCGAGCCTCGGTCGCGGCTGCGCCAGGCGCTGGCGCGCAATCGAGGCCGTCTCGTCGTGAAGGCGATCGAGATGGCGCTGACCAGCCTCGAGCGCGTCCGGATCGCGAGTACCAACGTCCACCCGTTCTTCCAGCGCCTCTACCGGTACGGCGGGTTCGCCCTCTTCACGCCCGCGGCCATCGTCGCGTGTGTCGGCCTCGCCCTCGTCAGCGCCGGCGCCGCCGTCGCCCTCTCGCGCGAGATGCACGACGTGCTCGAAGGCTTCGGCGGCCGGGCCCTGCTCGGCCTCGTCGCGGTCAAGCTGCTCTTCTTCGGGAGCGTGGCGCTCCACCAGTTCGTACACGGCCTCGCGTGCGTCCACTATCGACGGCGCGTGCGCGAGTTCGGGTTCACCTTCCTGCACGGTTTCGTGCCGACGTTCTACGTGGACGTCACCGACATCTTCATGGCCAGTCGGCGCGCCCGGGTCGTCACCGCCGTCACCGGCGCGCTCGTGCACCTGGTGCTGGGCGCCGTCGGGTTCATCGCCGCCGCCTACGCCCCGGTGGGCAGCTTCACGCAGGCGTTCGCGGCCGCGTCCGGGATCATCCAGTGGCAGGCGCTGGTGATCGCGCTTTACCCCTTCTGCTTCATCGAGATGGACGGCTACCACGTGCTCGTCGACGTGCTCGGGGTCCCGACGCTCAAACACGACGCGCTCGCGTACGTGAAGGGGCTCCTCACCGGCGCCAGTCGGATGCGGCTGGGCCGCGAGGAGGGGCTCTGGCTCGGCTACGTGGTGCTCTCGGCGCTGTCGGTCTCCGCGTTCATCGCGTTCAACGTCTGGATCATCGCCAGCGCGACGCGCTGACGCTCAAGCCGCGACCTCGGCCAGCAGAGCGTCCACCGCCAGGGCGATGTCGCGCGCGCGCGCGGCGCCGCCCCGCGGCCCGAGCCTCCCCGCGCCTGCGAGCGCAGCCGGCTGCGCGGCCGGCGGGAGCCCGAGGATCGCGGCCTGCGCCCGCCCCCGCAGCTCGTCGCCGACCAGCGCCGCCATCTCCGCGATCGCGGCGAGCCCGAGCGCGGCGCGGTCGGCCCGGGCCGACACCGTCGCCAGCCGCCCGGCCAGCGCTTCCCGCATCCGCTCGGAGATTCTCACGCGGCCCCGTCCGATCTGTACGAGGTCTCGCGCGACGGGCCCCCACTCGAGCGAGAATGCGCCGGCGACGGACTCGACGAACGGCGCCAGCGGTTCCGCGCAACCCGCCGCGACCGCGGCGACAACGCCCGACCAGATGCCCGGCGGGAGGAGCCGGATCGGCGCCGTCGAGGGCTCGTTCGTGAAGATCGTCGCGAGGTCGCCGTTGGGATGGAGCAGGAGATGGTCCTCGAGGCGCAGCGCGAGCGCCCAGAGCGCGCAGCGCACACCGTCGGGTGCGTCGACGATCCGACGCGGACAGTGGCGCGCGACGCCCTGCCAGTCCGGGCGATAGTAGGCGACGCCCCGCCAGACGACTTTCTCGATCCGCTCCCGGAGTTGCACGTAGAGGTCGTCGGCGACGAAGACACGCTCGCTCGGCGCGGGCCTCCACTCGAGGCGGCCCCGCATGAAGGCGGCGAGCGGTTCGGGAGACGCCGGCTCGTAGCGGAACGCCTCGAGCAGCGCGAGGAAGAGTTGCTCGGTCGGGTAGGGACCCCGGTACGCGAGCCGTCTGGCACCCTGCTCGGCGGCGAGCGCGGCGATGAGGTTGAGCACGGCGGTGCCACCACCCCGCGGCAGCCGCGCAGGCTCGCGGAGCGCCGGGATCCGATCGATCTTCGTCCAGTCGAGCGCTTCGAACACCGTGAGAGGCGTTCCGTGCCACGCGCTGCTCGACGGCTCGGCCGCGTGCCACAGCCGATCGGACAAGCCCCACGGCGCTTCCCGCGTCGCGCGCGGCTCGATGCCGAGCCACGAGCCGTCGGGGATGCGCACCCAGGCGCTGTCCAGAGACCCGGTGGCGGAGCGGTGCAGCATCGCGACGAGCGTCCCGCGGCGGTCGATCACCTGCACGGAGCGCAATGATACAATGCGTGTCGTCAATGGTGACCTGGCGCTCGGCTCTCGAGCTCGCGGACCTCGTCCGGCACAAAGAGGTGAAGCCGCTCGAGATACTCGACGCCGTGCTGGCGCGGCTCGAGGCCGTCAACCCGACGATCAACGCGTTCTGCCTCGTCGCCGTCGACGCCGCGCGTGCCGCCGCGCGTGAAGCCGAGATCGCGGTCATGAAGGGCGAGCCGCTCGGTCCCCTCCACGGCGTTCCGGTGTCGATCAAGGACGTCTTGCCGACGCGTGGTCTCACGACCACCGGGGGCTCCCGACTCTTCGAGGATTTCGTGCCGGATCACGACGCGCTCGCGGTCGGCCGCTTGAAGGCGGCGGGAACGGTGCTCTTCGGCAAGACCAACACCTCGGAATTCAGTCACAAGGCTCTCACCGAAAACCCGCTCTTCGGCGTCACGCGCAATCCGTGGGATCCCGCCCTGACGCCCGGAGGCTCGAGCGGCGGGGCCGCGGCGGCGGTGGCGAGCGGTGTGGGCCCCGTGGCGCTCGGAACCGACGCCGGGGGCTCGATCCGGATTCCGGCCGCGTTCTGCGGCGTGTACGGCTTCAAGCCCTCCCTCGGCCGCGTGCCCGATCGCGCGGCGTTCGGCGGGTTCGAGCGCGTCGGCCACGTGGGGCCGATCACGCGCACCGTCCGCGACGCGGCGGCCGTGCTCGACGTCATCGCCGGCGGCGACGACCGCGACCGCGGGTCGCTGCCGCGCGAGGGCGGTTCGTATCTCGAGGCGTGCGACGCCGACGTGAAGGGGCTCCACGTGGCCTGGGCGCCGGATCTCGGCTACGCGGCGGTGGACCCGAGGGTCCTGGCGGTCTGCGAGAATGCGGCGGGCGCATTCGAGGCTCTCGACTGTCACGTGGAGGTCGTCAATCCGGGCTGGGAAAGCCCCGAGGAGCTCTTCACCACGATGATCGCGGCCCAGTTCTACGCCGCGTGGTCTGATCGGCTGCCGGACGCCGAGCCGCTGATGGACCCGTCGCTCGTGAGGTTCATCCGGCGTGGCGGTGCGGTCAGCGCGCGCGACTACCTGCGCGCTGTCGCCGGGGTCGAGGAGTACTGGGCGGAAGTCCAGACCTTCCTCGAGCGCTTCGACGTGTTGCTCATGCCCACGGCGGCGGTGCTACCGTTCGCGGCCGGCGCTCTCCCGCCGCGCGAGATCGCCGGGCAGGAGGTCTCGGCGCTCGGCTGGATGCCGTTCACATATCCCTTCAACATGACGGGCCAGCCCGCGGCGAGCGTGCCCGCCGGATGGACCGACGACGGTCTCCCGGTCGGCCTGCAGATCGTCGGGCGCCGCCGCGCCGACGGCACGGTGCTCGCGGCGTCCGCCGCCTTTGAGGCGGCTTCGCCCTGGAGGGATCGCCGTCCGGGGCTGTGACGCCGTTTTTCGATTGTGCCGATGACGGACCGCTCGCGATGGGCTCTCGTCACGGCGATACTCTTCACGCTGCTCGCCGTCGTCGTCTGGCTCGTCGTGGTGGACGCGCCGATCGTCCGGCTCGTGGTCCGCCTCTACCGGGACAAGAAGTTCCTCAAGGACACCGTCAGGTCATGGGGCTGGATGGCGCCGATCGTCTTCATCGCGATCCAGGCGCTTCAGGTGATCATCTCGCCGATCCCCGGCGAGATCACCGGGCCGGTCGGCGGGGCACTGTTCGGAACGTGGCTCGGGCTCTTCTACTCGAGCATCGGCTTGACGCTGGGCACGCTCTTCTGTTTCTGGGTCGGGCGCACGTGGGGCGAGCCCCTGGTGCGGCCATGGCTCAGCGAGCACCACTGGAACCGGATGACCTTCGTCATCGAGGCGGAGGGGGTGATCATCTGCTTCATCATCTATCTCGTCCCCGGCTTCCCCAAGGACATCACCTCGTACCTCTTCGGGATCAGCCCGATGCCCTTCTGGATCTTTGCGGTCGTCTCGACGGTCGCGCGGATTCCGGGCACGTGGGTCTCCTCCTACTTCGGCGCGCACGTCGCCGAGCAGCAGTACATCTACGCGATCGCCTTTCTCGCGGTCGTCGTCGCCCTGTGCCTGCCGCTCTATTACTACCGCGAGCGCTTCATCAAGCGGTTGCACAAGCCGAGAGCGGATAAGGGCAAAGCCTAGAAAGCGCTTGACGGCCAGGACCGCCCTCGATAGACTCGCGGCACGTCATGAGCACCTGCACGCGCCGGTTTGGGTTCTTCGGGTTTTACTACTTCACCGAGGTCCGCCCGGGCGCCCTGACTTGAGATAACCAGGGAGCCGCGGGCGGACCGAGAGCCCGCGGCGCCGGACGCATCGAGGCCGCGGGTCACCCCGCGGCCTTTTTTTTACGCTACGGAGGGTAACGCGAGCGTTGGGAGTCGGGCTAAGCGCCGTCGTGAAACGGCAGAGCGAGCGTCCGGAGCCGGGTCGCGCCTTTCTCAGGCCACCCTCGACGGGAGCCGGGCTCACGGACCCCGCTACAAATAACGGGCGCGGAGCGGGTAAAACGGGCGAGCGGAGCCGGGTCGCACCAATCTCAGGCCACCCTCGGTCCAAGCCGGACTCAAGGCCCCCGCTACAAAGGAGCCAGTCATGATCATCGTGCTCAGATCGGGAGCCACGGACGGCGAGGTGGACGACGTCTGCCATCGGATCGTGGCGATGGGCTACAGCCCCCACACGATCCGCGGTGCGTTGCGGACCGTGATCGGCGCGGTCGGCGACGATCGCGGCAAGGACGCGCTCCGCAGCCTGGAGTCCCTCGAGTGCGTCGAGTCCGTCACGCCGATCCTCAAGCCCTACAAGCTCGCCAGCCGAGAGGTCCGCCAGGAGTCGACCCAGATCCGCATCGGTGACGTGACGATCGGCGGGCGGTCGATCGTGGTCATGGCCGGACCGTGTGCGGTAGAGTCGCGCCTGCAGCTTCTCGAGGCCGCGGAGAAGGTGAAGGCCGCCGGGGCCCACATCCTGCGCGGCGGCGCCTTCAAGCCCCGCACCTCGCCCTACGCGTTCCAGGGGCTCGAGGACGAGGGGCTGAAGCTGCTGGCCGAGGCGAAGCGCGAGACGGGGTTACCGATCGTCACCGAGGTCATGGAGCCCGACAAGGTCGATCTCGTCGCCGAGCACGCCGACATCCTCCAGATCGGTGCCCGCAACGTGCAGAATTTCTCGCTGCTCAAGCGTGTCGGCGACGCCGGCAAACCCGTTCTCCTCAAGCGCGGCATGGCGACGACGATCCAGGAGTGGCTCCTGTCCGCGGAGTACGTGCTGGCGCGCGGCAACCCGAACGTCATTCTCT
>JAHFDK010000226.1 GCA_023249095.1 Candidatus Rokuibacteriota bacterium
TTCGAGCTCTGCAAAACCTACGCCCGCGCCGGAGTGTCGGAGCCGGCTCGCGTCTCTCTCAGGCCACCCTCGACAAAAGCCGGCCTCACGGACCCCGCTACAACAAACCCCGCTACAACAGAACCGTGCTGGGTCGCGATCGCCCTCACGGGCGCGCGGGGCGAGCCGGGCTGGTACGGGCCGAACGAGCGGGCCGACGTCTACGACGCGAAGGGGCTCGCCGAGCACGCGCTCGACGCGCTCGGTGCGCGGGTGAGCACGGGCGACGCCGGCGCGCTCGGTGGATTCGAGCCCGACTGCCACGGCACGCTCGTGGCCGACGGCGGCGCGATCCTCGGCGAGTTCGGCGAGGTCGCCGCGGCGCTGCGCGAGAACCTGGGTATCCCGGCACCCGTCTTCGCCGCGGTCCTCTCGCTCGACGCCGTGGGGGCGGTGGCGCCAGCGCCGACCCGCTACCAGGCGCTCCCACGATTCCCCGCGGTGGAGCGCGACCTTGCCTTCGTCGTCGTCGGCGGCCGGGCGCCGACCGCCGCCCAGATCGAGTCGGCGCTTCGGGAGGAGGCCGGACCTCTTCTCCGCCGGCTCGTGCTCTTCGATGTCTTCCCCTTCCCTGACGGCCGGTCGAGCCTCGCGTGGCGGCTCCTCTTCCAAGCCGAGGACCGCACGCTGACCGACGACGAAGTGAACGCGATCCAGGAGCGTGTCGTCCGGCGGATCACCGAGACCTTCCACATTACCCTGCGGAGCGGATGATGGGCGACGGCGTCGTCGAGCGATTGACCGAACTCGAAGAGGCGGTGAAGCGCGCCGCCGCCGCGATCGGCCGGCTGCGCGAGGAGAATGCGCAGCTCAAGCGCGAGGTCAGGCGCCTCGGCGAGGAGCGGCGCCAGGTCCTCTCTCAGGTGGACACGATCCTGAAGGACATCGGCAAGCTCGATCTCGACAGGCCCCAGGAATGAACGCCCCGGGACGTTGGCCCGAACGTCGGGCGCCGGAGGCCCGGCGAAGGCGCCCCGACGGAGAATCCGAATGACTGAGCCCCGGCGAATCGAGCTGAACCTGCTCGGGCAGACGCTCACGATCCGGTCCGAGGCGTCGCCCGAGTACCTGCGCACGCTCGCGAAGTATCTCGAGGAGCGCGTGACGGCGCTCAAGCGGTCGGGCGTCAAGGACCCGATGACGGCGCTGGCCCTGGCGGCGCTCGACATCACCGACGAGCTGTTCCGCGCCCGCGACGACAAGACGCGCGACGAAGGCGACGTGGGCGCTCGCCTCGGGGCCCTGGTGACGCTCCTCGAGAAGGTCGCGCCGCGCGAGCCCAGCGCCGATCGCTAGGCCCGAGCAACAATCCTCTTGACGCGAGGTCGCGCCGTAGGGTACCAAGACTTGTCCCTGCGCTGCTCGTGATGCCGGGGGGAAGTTTCAACCTCGTAATCAAATTGGGAGCTGTGGCCGAGGGTTGTGCGCAAGCCCCTCCAGAAGGGGAAGCCTAAAGCCCTCCAATTAACGGCGCCCACCTGGTGATACCAGGTTCGAAACACCGTCGGCACACGGCAGAGGTGGGGATTTGACTCCCCCGCTCGGTGCCCCCTATACTGCGGCAATGCAAGGCATTTGGCTCATTCTCGACTCACTCATCGCGGTGCTCGCCCTCGTGCTCGGATTCATCCTGCACAAGTGGATCAGCGATCGGAAGATCGGGGAAGCGTCGAGTCGCGCCGAGCGTATCGTTCAGGACGCCGAGCGTGACGCGTCGAGCCGCCTGAAGAGCGCCGACCTCGAGGCCAAGGAAGCCGGGCTGAAGGCGCGCACGGCCGTCGAAGCGGAGACGCGCCAGCGCGAGAACAAGATCCAGCAGATCGAGCAGCGCGTCATCTCGAAGGAGGAGGAGCTCGCGCGCAAGCTCGACCAGCTCGAGCGGCGACTCACCGAGTCCGGCACGAAGGACCGCGAGCTCACCGGCCGCGAGAAGACGATCGGCGAGAAGGAGAGCCGGCTCGCGGTCGCGCTGGACGAGCAGCGGCGCAAGCTCGAAGCGATCGCCAGCCTCACGGCGGAAGAGGCCAAGCGCCAGCTCCTCGCGCAGATGGAAGTCGAGTCGCGGCGCGAGGCGCAGCTGATCGGGATGCGTCTCGAGGAGGAGGCGCGCGAGACCGCGCAGATGAAGGCGAAGGAAGTCCTCGCGACAACGATCCAGCGCCTCGCCCCGGACTACACGGTGGAGACCGCGGTCTCCGTGGTGGACCTCCCCTCCGACGACATGAAGGGGCGCATCATCGGCCGCGAGGGCCGCAACATCCGGGCGCTCGAGCAGCACACCGGGGTCGACCTCATCGTGGACGACACGCCCGAAGCCGTCCTGATCTCCGCCTACGATCCCTATCGCCGCGAGGTCGCGCGGCGCGCCTTGCAAGTGTTGATCGCCGACGGCCGGATCCACCCGGCGCGTATCGAAGAGGTCGTCGAGAAAGTCAAGAAGGAGATGGATCAGCACCTCCGCGAGGAGGGCGAGAAGGCGTGCTTCGAGGTCGGTGTCCACGGCCTCCATCCGGAGCTCGTGAAGCTCGTGGGCCGGATGAAGTTCCGGACGTCGTACGGCCAGAACTGTCTGCAGCACTCCAAGGAAGTCGCCTGGCTCGCGGGCATGATGGCGGCCGAGGTCAAGGCCGACGTCAAGCTCGCCAAGCGTATGGGGCTGCTCCACGACATCGGCAAGGCGCTCACGCACGAGCAGGAGGGCAGCCACCCCGAGCTCTCGCTGCAGGTGCTGACGAAATACAACGAGTCGGCCCAAGTCATCAACGCGGCGCTCTGCGGTCACGAGAACGTCGAGCCCGAGACGATCGAAGCCGTGCTGGTCGAGGCCGCCGACGGCATCTCGGCGGCGCGTCCCGGCGCCCGGCGCGACGTGCTCGAGTCGTACATCAAGCGGCTCGCGAAGCTCGAGGAGATCGCGCTCTCCTACAAGGGCGTCGAGATGTGCTACGCGATCCAGGCGGGGCGGGAGCTGCGCGTCATGACGAAGGCCGACATCATCTCCGACCTCGACGCGCACCAGCTTGCCAAGGACATCAGCAAGCGCATCGAAGCCGAGATGCAGTATCCCGGCCACATCAAAGTGGTCGTCATCCGAGAGACGCGCGCCGTCGAAGTGGCGAAGTAGACCCCCCATGAACATCCTGATGGTCGGCGACGTCTACGGCGAGCCCGGCCGGCAGGCGGTCGCCAAGCTTCTGCCGCGCCTGCGCCAGGAACACGCGATCGACTTCGCCGTCGTCAACGTCGAGAACGCGGCGGGCGGCTTCGGCGTGACTGCGCCGATCGCGCGGCAGATCCTCGAGGCGGGCGCCGACGTCATGACCTCGGGCAACCACATCTGGGACAAGCGCGAGATCATCGAGTACATCACCAAGGAAAATCTATTGTTGCGTCCGGCCAACTTCCCGGCCGGGACGCCCGGCGTCGGCTACGTCACGGTGAAGACCGGTCCTCACAAGGTCGCCGTGCTGAACCTGATGGGCCGCGTCTTCATGTTGCCGATCGACTGTCCGTTCCGGAAGGCCGACGAGATTGTCACGGAGCTGCGGAAGGAGACGTCGATCATTCTCGTGGACATGCACTGCGAGGCGACGTCCGAGTCGCTCGCGATGGGCTGGTACCTCGACGGTCGGGCGAGCGCGGTCGTCGGGACGCACCGCCACGTGCAGACGGCGGACGAGCGCGTGCTCCCGGGCGGCACGGCCTACATCACCGACCTCGGCCTCACCGGGCCGACCGACGGGGTCATCGGGGTCGATCGTGACCAGATCATCCAGCGCTTCCTCAACCAGATGCCGGTCCGCTTCGAAACCGCCAAGGGCCCCGCGGCCCTCCAGGGCGTGGTGATCGTGGTCGAGCCCGACACCGGCCGCGCGACGTCAATCCGCCGACTCCGCGTCCCGGCTTGATCCTCGACGGCAAGCTCGTCGCCCAGAAGGTGCTGGAGGAGGTCCGCGCGGGCGTCGCGCGCGTGAAGGACCGGTCCGGCGTCGTCCCGACGCTCGCCGTCGTCCTCGTGGGCGATTTCGCGCCGTCCAAGGTCTACGTCGCGAACAAGAAGCGGGCGGCGGACACCGTCGGGATCGCGTCCCAAGACCACCTCCATCCCGAGGGGCTCGACCGCGAGGCGCTGCTCGCGCTGCTGCGACGGCTCAACGCCGACCCCCGCGTTCATGCCATCCTGCTTCAGCTTCCGCTGCCGGCGGGGCTCGACGAGGACGAGGCGATCGCCGCGATCGCTGCCGAGAAGGATGCCGACGGCCTGCAGCCGGTCAACCTGGGGCGGCTGCTCGCCGGCGTGCCGACCGTCGTGCCGTGCACGCCGGCCGGCTGCCTGGAGCTCCTCGACCACTACGGGTGCGATCTCAAGGGAGCCGAAGCGGTCGTGATCGGCCGCTCGCGCCTCGTCGGCAAGCCCCTCGCGCAGCTCCTCCTCGCCCGGCACGCCACCGTCACGATGTGCCACACCCGGACCCGCGATCTCGCCGCGCACACGCGACGCGCCGACGTCCTCTGCGTCGCGGCCGGGCGCCCGCGCACCGTGACCGGCGACATGGTGAAGGAGGGCGCGTGGGTGGTCGACGTCGGGATCAACCGCCTGGAGACCGGCAAGCTCGTCGGCGACGTCGAGTTCGCGAGCGTGGCGGCGCGGGCCCGCGCGATCACGCCGGTCCCCGGCGGGGTTGGCCCGATGACCATCGCGATGCTGCTGCGCAACACGCTGCGCGCGGCCGAGCGCCAGCTGGGCATGGCATGAGCACGGGCCGCGCCGTGCTGACCGTCTCCGAGCTGACCACGCGCCTGCGCGAGGTCCTGGAAGAGCGCTTCCCGGCGGTGTGGGTCGAGGGCGAGATCTCGAACTATCGTCTCTACGGCTCGGGCCACGCGTATTTCACGCTCAAGGACGCCGACGCCCAGCTCCGCGCCGTCCTGTTCAGAAATCGCATGCGGCGGATCAGGTTCGAGCCGGCCGACGGCCTGCACGTCATGGCCTTCGGCAGCGTCGAGGTCTACCCGCAGCGGGGAGAATACCAGCTGGTCGTGGAGCTGCTCGAGCCGAAGGGGCTCGGCGCCCTGCAGCTCGCGTTCGAGCAGCTGAAAGCCCGGCTTCAAGCCGAGGGCTTGTTCGATCCCGCGCGGAAGCGAGAGCTTCCACGATTTCCGCGGAAGATCGGCATCGTGACGTCGACCAGCGGCGCCGCGATCCGGGACGTGCTCCGCGTGATCGGCCGCCGCTTCGGCGAGCTCCACATCGTGATCGCACCCTGTCGGGTCCAGGGGGAGGGCGCGGCCGAGGAGATCGCCCAGGGGCTCCGCGACCTCAACGGGCTGGGCGACGTCGATGTCATCATCGTCGGACGCGGCGGCGGCTCGCTCGAGGACCTTTGGGCCTTCAACGAAGAGGTTGTCGCCCGGGCCATCGTCGCCTCGAAGGCCCCCGTCGTGTCGGCCGTCGGCCACGAAGTGGATTTCACGATCGCCGACTTCGTCTCCGACCTGCGCGCGCCCACGCCCTCGGCCGCCGCGGAGCTGGTCGTTCGCGAGAAGCAGGCGGTGGTGGACACCCTCGCGCAGCTGCGGGCGCGGCTCGCGCGGGTGGCCGCCCGGCCGCTTCGCGACCTCGAGCGCCGGACTGACGAGCTGACGGTCCGGCTCCGCCGCGCGATGCGCGGTGAATTGAGCCACGCCACCCATCGGGTCGCGCTGGCGACCGGGGGGCTTCGCGCGTCGGATCCCGTGGCTCGGGTGATCAACGACCGTCATCGCCTGGAGGGCCTCGAGGCGCGACTGGTCGGATCGTTCACCCGTCGCTGCGATCGCGCGCGCTACAGTCTGCGGGCGGCGGTCGGGCGGCTCGATTCGCTCTCGCCGCTGGCGGTGCTCGGGCGCGGTTACAGCCTGACGAGACGGCCGACGGGGGAGGTCGTGAGGAGTGGGCGCCAGGTGAAGGCCGGCGACGATGTTCGCGTGCTGCTGCACCAGGGGAGTCTCGACGCGCGCGTGACCGGGACGAGAGAGCAGGATGACCGACCTCAAGTTTGAGGACTGTCTGGCGCGTCTCGAGCAGATCGTGAGCCGGCTGGAGGCGGGGAATCTCCCGCTCGAGGAGTCGCTCACGATCTTCGAGGAGGGGATCGGGCTGGCCCGGAGCTGTGCCCGGTACCTCGAGGACGCCGAGAAGCGCATCGAGGTGCTCGCCAAGGACGACGCCGGCGCGCTCAGCGCCAGGCCCTTCACCTGGGAGCCCGAGCGGGACGCGTGAGCGCATTCGACCTCGAGGCCTACCTGACGGAGCGGCGCGCGCTGGTCGATGCGGCGCTCGCGCGGCTGCTGCCGGGCGAGGACATGCCGCCGCCGACGGTGCACCGCGCGATGCGCTACAGCGTGATGGCCGGCGGCAAGCGGCTGCGACCGATCCTCGTGATCGCGGGGGCCGAGGCGGTCGGCGCCGCGCCGGCCGTGGTCATGCCCACGGCCTGCGCGCTCGAGCTGATTCACACCTACTCGCTGATCCACGACGATCTGCCCGCGATGGACGACGACGACTACCGCCGCGGGCGGCTGACGAATCACAAGGTCTTCGGCGACGCGATGGCGATCCTCGCGGGTGACGCGCTGCTCACGCTGGCCTTCAAGCTCGTCGCCGAGAACGCGGCGCTGGTGAAGGACGCCCGGGTCATCTGCGACGTCGTCGCCGAGATCGCGGACGCGGCCGGTACCGGCGGCATGGTGGCCGGCCAGGTCGTGGACATCGAGTCGGAGGGCAAGGCGATCCCGCCCGAGACGCTCGAGTTCATTCACATCCACAAGACGGCCGCGCTCCTCCGCGCGTCGCTCTCGGTGGGTGTGCGCCTGGGCGGGGGTGACGCCGCCGCGCTCGCCGCCATCGGCGACGCGGGGCAGAGCCTCGGTCTTGCGTTCCAGATCGTCGACGACATCCTCGACGTCGAAGGCAGCCTGGAGGCGCTGGGCAAGACCGCCGGCAGTGATGCGCGCAAGCAGAAGGCGACCTACCCGGCGCTGCACGGCATCGACGCCTCACGCCGCGAGGCGCGCCGACTGATCGAACGGGCGAAGAGCCGGCTCGCGGTGTTCGGCGCCAGCTCGGCGCCGATCTGCGCCCTCGCCGACTTTGTCGTCGAAAGGAAGAGCTAGCCGTGTCGTCGATCACCGGCCTCTACGCCCGCGAGATCCTGGATTCGCGCGGCAATCCGACCATCGAAGCGGAAGTGCAGCTCGAGTCCGGGGCCTGGGGCCGTGCGGCGGTGCCCTCGGGCGCCTCGACCGGCAAGCGCGAGGCCATCGAGCTGCGCGACGGCGACAACCAGCGCTACCGCGGCAAGGGCGTGCGCCAGGCTGTGCGCAACGTCGAAGAGACGATCGCGCCCGAGATCGAGGGGATGGACGCCTCCGAGCAGGCGGCCCTCGATCAGGCCCTGCTCGAGCTGGACGGCACCCCGAACAAGTCGGCCCTCGGGGCCAACGCCATCCTCGCCGTGTCCCTCGCCGTCGCCCGCGCCGCGGCCGACGACGCCGGGCTTCCGCTCTACGCCTATCTCGGCGGCGTCGGCGCGCGGCTCATGCCGGTGCCCATGCTGAACGTGCTCAACGGCGGCGCGCACGCCGACAACGGGATCGACTTCCAGGAGTTCATGCTGGTGCCGGCGGGCGCCGAGAGCTTCTCGGGCGCGCTCCGCATGGGCGCCGAGGTCTTCCACACGCTGAAGGCGCTGTTGCACGAGAAGGGCCTCTCGACGGGAGTGGGCGACGAGGGCGGCTTCGCGCCGAATCTCGCCAGCAACACGGCCGCGCTCGATCTCTTCCTGCAGGCGATCGAGAAGGCCGGCTACCGGCCCGGCGAGGACATGCTCATGGCGCTCGACGTGGCGGCGAGCGAGTTCGCCGAGTCCGGCGGCCGGTACCGCCTGCGGCGCGAGAACCTCGTCCTCTCGGGCGAGGAGATGATCCACCGGTACGAGCAGCTCCTCGACCGCTATCCGATCGTCTCGATCGAGGACGGCCTGGGCGAGGACGATGTCGCGGGGTGGGGCGCGATGACGCGCAAGCTCGGCGGCCGGGTCCAGCTGGTGGGCGACGACGTCTTCGTGACGAACCCCGCGATCATCCAGCAGGCGATCAAGAACGGGCTGGCCAACGCCGTGCTCATCAAGGTGAACCAGGTCGGCACGCTCACCGAGACGCTCGAGGCGATCGAGCTGGCCAAGCGCGCGGGCTACGGCACGGTCATCTCCCACCGCTCGGGCGAGACCGAGGACACCTTCGTCGCCGACCTCGCCGTCGCCGTCAACGCCGGCCAGATCAAGACCGGCTCGGTCGCGCGCGGCGAGCGGACCGCGAAGTACAATCAGCTCCTGCGCATCGAGGAAGAGCTGGGCCACGCCGCGTCGTGGCCGGGGCGCTCCCTCTACACCCGCGTCGCGCGGTGAGACCCCGCCGCGCCGCCGATCGCAGGCTGAGCCCGCAGCGGCTGGGGACCGTCGCCATGGTGGCGCTGGCGGTCGGGCTCGCCGTGTTCGGCGTGAAGGAATCGGTCCGCGCCTGGCAGATGCGGCGTGACATGCAGACGGTCGAGCGCGATCTGACGACGCTGCGCGCGCAGCAGGAACAGCTCGCGCGGACCGTCGACCGCCTGCGCAACGACCCCCTCTACATCGAGAAGCTCGCCCGCGAGGACATGGGGATGGTGCGCGAGGGCGAGACCGTTCTGAAATTCCCGTCGCAGAGCTCGCCGCCCAACCCCCGCTGAGCGGCCCGTGGACGCGATCTGGGCTTGGTTCTGGGGCACCGGGTGGTTCTGGTTCGCGATGTTCTGGGTGGCGCTCGTGGTCAACGGCCGCGCCGCCTTCAAGCTCCTGCTCGACTGGAAGGGCATGCTCACCACCTGTCGCTTCGTCGAGCGCGCGTACGCGACCCTCGACACGCTGCCCGACGAGGCCGCGCTCGAGCACGACCCGGCGGCGCCGGTCTTCGTGCACCTGGTGCCGGCGTGGCAGGAGCCCGGGATCGCGCCAACGCTGCGCGCGCTGCTCGGGTCGCGCTATCCGCACACCAAGCTCCACGTCGTCGTGGCGACCCGCGCGGTGGAGGAGCGCTCGCCCCATCCGACGATGGAGGCGCCCACCGCCGAGCTGGCGCGCCGCTTCCGCGACGGCCTGCCGCCCTGGCAGCAGAAGATGCTCTCGATTGTCGCGATGCCGGGCGAAGGGAGAAAGGCGCACCAGCTCAACTGGGCCCTCCGGCCCGAAGTCCTCCAGCCGCTCCTGGGCGGCCAGGTCGATCCCACCCGCGTCTGGATCGGGCTGAGCGACGCCGACTCGATCCCCGACCCGAACGTGTATCGCTGGATCGCTGCCGATCTCCGGCGCGGCAGCGGGCGTCTCGCCTACCAGGGCGTGACGCTCTCGCTCGCGAACTTCGGTCGCCTCGAGGTGCGGGGCCGGGTGTGCGCCGTCCAGCAGTCGTCCATCTTCATCCGCGTGTCGATCGCGCGGCTCATCAACGAGCGCCGGCGCGTCGACGCGTTCGCGCGGCTGGCGGCGCGGGCGCCGCGCGTCGGCCGTCTGCTCCGTCCCCTCTTCGAGCTCTGCTTCCGCCGGTCGCAGATCTGTCTCGGCCACAACCAGTTTGCGCGGCTGGACACGCTGCAGAGCCTCGGGGGCTTTCCGACCTCGGGCGCCACGGAAGACTCCACCCTCGGCTACGCGCTGGGGGCGCGCGGGGTCCTCATGGGGGCGATGCCGATGCTCGAGCTGGTGGACATGCCCGAGACGACGGCCGGCATGATTCGCCAGAACGCGCGCTGGTACAAGGGCGTGCTCGACGACGTCCGGTTCTTGCGGGACACCTGGCGCGCGCGTCCCTCCCCGTACAATGTCGCGCAGCTCTCCCGGCACGTCGGCAACAAGGTCGTCGAGTGGCCCATCGCCGCGGTCGTCTATCCCGTGCTCGGCTTCCTCGGCTGGCATCTGGCCTATCGGTTCTCCGATCACCCCGTGTGGTTCGCGCTCGGCATCACCTTTCCGACGATCTCACTCGCCCTCACCGTGTGGGTCGGCGGGATCGCGACGCAGAATCTGATCGAGAGCCTGACGCCGTACTTCCCGCGCCGCGTGGACATCGCCCGCACGACCTTGAAGGCGAAGTTCTGGGGGATCTTCCGGTGCCAGACCTACTGGCTGCTCGCGACGCGCGGGGCCTGGCGCGTGCTGTGGGCGCTCGCCCGCCGGGGCCGCTTCGAGCCGACGAAGACCGACCGCGTCGCGCGAGGTTGACGGCGGAGTCAGCCCCGGTCGACCGTATCTGATTCGAGGCGTTGATCTGTC
>JAHFDK010000469.1 GCA_023249095.1 Candidatus Rokuibacteriota bacterium
GCCATTTGTCGATGAAGACGCCTAAACCTGCGGCTAACACTACGATGAGGTAGACGACAAATACGTGATGGAGCGGTCCCGATTTCCTTGTAAGACCTTCAGTAGTAAGGACGTTGTCATACACGACAAGAGATGTGGTGAGGGAGAACGTCGCGAGAACAACGCCGATGACTAAAGTGCTCCAAACAAGACGCGATGACGGCCAACGACTGGGAGTCGGGTAGCAGCGAGTGAACCCCAAAAAGGTAGCTGGAATCAAGCTAGCGCTTGCGACCGTAAATCGCCCCCAGGCGTCGAGATCTGTGCCACCCTGTAAGCCGCCGATACCAGAAACCCAACAGGCTAGACACACAGCCTTGGAGGCGAACCATCGATTGACGGAGTGCTGCGGTCTCGCCCGCCACACAACGAGCGCAAGTGCTGTCAAGATCGCGGAGAGACCGAATAGAGCAATTTGAGACACGAGACGATTAACTCAGTCTGGAGCGCCGAGAATCATTGCAACATGAGACCCCCCGAGACTATGCGCGAGAATCAATGTATTTCGAACTCTCGTAACTCTCGCTACGTTAGGGACGTAGTCAAGATCGCACTTTGGATCCGGTACTCTGTAATTGATTGTTGGAGGTACTATGTTGTCTCGCATCGTGAGGCATGCACTCACTACCTGCATAGCACTGCTTGCCGCAAGAGCCTGACCGCACATTGATTTCAGAGAGGATACGGGAATGTTCCAGGCGTGTGCTCGAAGCGCTCGTTTTATTCCCGCCGTCTCCGCAGCATCATAGTCCTGCATGGAGTTGCCGTGGGCGGAGATGAAGTCTAAGTCTTTTGCGTCCAGCCCGGCCTGATCTAAAGCCAATGTAATTACGCGGGCGACCGCCGCGCCACTCGCGTCGACCTTCCGGAGATGTGCGCCCTCGCTCACGCTAGCAAAGCTGAGAATGCGAGCGTATATCGGTGCCCCACGCGCGCGAGCAAACTCTTCATCCTCAATCACGACCATTGCCGCACCCTCTGCGAGAACTAGGCCTGATCGCCATTGGTCGAAGGGACGGCTCGCCTCCTCTGGCGGCCCTTTCCACTTCGAGAGAACACCGGCGGCGTGAAAGAACGTGAGGGAGAATGCGGACAACGGAGCTTCGGTGCCACCGGCGATTACGGCTTTCGCATGTCCGCCCCTGACTTCTGTTTGCGCCCAGCCTGCGGCGTCGAGACCGGCCGCGCATGCAGTCGAAAACGTCATTGTCTGGGCGCGAGCGCCGGCGTCTATCGCAATGTGGCTCGTTGCAGCATGGGCAGGGTATTCGTTCGTCGCCCATGGCGACACAGGTCGACCTGCGGAATGAGCTGCGTGGGTCAACTCACCGAGATCTGCATGACCCTCCATCGAGTTCCCGACGGATACCTTGAGATGCTCTGGTGGAATCCCCGCTGCATCGAGGCCACTATCGCCCCGGGCCATTCTTGCAGCGGCAATCCCGAACTGGCTGAAGCGCGCAACAATCCTCGCTGTCTGAGACGGCATCCAGTCGAGCGGATTAAAGCCCTGCACTTCACCTACGACCCGGCACTCCGGCGGAGCCTTCGACCCATCGAACATCGTAGGGGCGCCAATGCCCGATCGTCCCGCCAGCGCGGCCACCCAGAACTTGTCGATACCGATGCCGATGGGCGATACGATGCCTAGCCCTGTTATCACGGGCTGTCGCTTCATCGGCTGGCTCTCTCCCCGATGGCGCTGGGTCTCGTTTCTTCCGGAAATCCCACGATTTACGTTAGCAGGTGATCCGTCACGCGACCAAGTTCCTGGTTCGAGGCTGCTAGAATAGGCGAACCGACGAAGCATGTCCAGAAAGGCTATTGACCGTCGACAGTTCCTTACACTTCCCCTGGCCCTTTTCCTGGCCCCGCTGGCCCGAGCCCAGGCCGCGGTAGAGGCCCACCGGGCTCCATACGGCGTGGACGTCAGCCTCCTGTACGGCGCGCTGACCTACCGCGTCGAGGGCACTCTGACAGAAACGATAGACAGGCCCAGCGGCCGCTACGACGTGACGATTGCGGGGGAGGGGGATGGCATCGCTAACCGGATCGAGTCGGTCGGAATCCTCCGCCAGGGACGCTGGGCCCCGCTCCGCTCGCGCTCGTTCTTTTCAGTGAAGGGGCGCGAGTCGCGCTCTGACATCACGTACGATCACGCCCGGCGCAGCATCGAGTACCACTTCAAGGGCGAGACCTTCTTCTTCCGGCGGCTGCGCGTCGTGGACGATGTCCTGCCGATTCCGGAGGGGTTCCTTGTCGACGACTCGATCAGCGCGACGCTCAACTACGGCGACCAGCGCTGGGCGCCGCAGGCGGATGGCAGCTTCGTGACCCACGTGGTCCGGCGGAAGGTGGCCCGCAACGAAGGCCCCGACGATGTCCAGAAGCATTACCGCGCCGAGCTGGTTCCCTTTGAGCTCAAGGTTTCGGTGGACGCAGAGACGCGCAAGCTGATCGCGCAGATTGATCTCACGCGTTTCTCGTCGTGGGCGAAACAGGACCAGCCGGCCCTGATCACGTTCGGCCCCGACCGGCGACCGGAGCACTTGAGCCTGCCGATGATCCTCGGGACGTCTGTTCAGATCCGTCTGAAGACCGGATAGATGTACGACCTCGTCACGCTGGGCGAGGTGCTGCTGCGGCTTGCAATCCCGTCGCCCACTCGCTTCGAGACCGCGCGCCACCTCGACCTGCAGGTTGGCGGCGCCGAAGCCAACGTGGCGGCCGCGTGCGCCCGGCTTGGCCTGAGGGCCGCGTGGATCTCGGCGCTCCCGGCCAACCCGTGGGGCGAGCGGATCCGGCGCGAGCTGGCAGGCCACGGTGTCGACTGCGCGTACGTCCGGATGACAGAGGATGCGCGGGTCGGGGTCTACTTCCTCGAGTATGGCGTGCCGCCGCGGCCCGTGCGAGTCCTCTACGACCGCCGCGACTCTGCGTTTGCCAGGCTGACCCCGGTTCAGGTCGATTGGGAGCCCGTGCGCCGCGCGCGGCTCGTGCACCTGACCGGTATCACCCCCGCGCTCGGCGAATCGGCCCGCGCCCTCGTGGAACGGGCCCTCCGCGAAGCGTCAACGGTGTCCTTCGACGTCAATTACCGCGCGACCCTCTGGTCGCCCGAGCAGGCGCGCGAGTTCGTCGAGCCCGTGTTGCCGCGCGTGCGTTACCTCTTCATCGGGCAGGGCGAGGCGCGCACGCTGTTCGACCTCTCGGGCGCGCCCGAGCAGACCCTCGACGCCC
>JAHFDK010000470.1 GCA_023249095.1 Candidatus Rokuibacteriota bacterium
GAAGCGGCTCATCCAGACCAAAGCGCGCGTGGCCGAGATGGTCGTGCAGGCGAAAGCCGAAGGGATGACCACGCTCGTCCAGGACGGCGTGCTTAAGGCGCTCGGCGGGCTCACGGACTTTCGGCAGGTCAAGGCCGTCGCGATCAAGTAGTCCGGGCGGGCGGGGGGCGGGGTGGTCCCCTCCGCGGCCCGCTAGCCTCTTCCCACCACATCATTCAGTGAACGGGTCCGTCGGGACAATCCTGACTACACGGGCCGCGGAGGGGACCACCCCGCCCCCTGCCCGCCCGGACTACGTCGCGCGAGCGTCCGATCAGCCAGGCACAGACGATTCGACGGAGGGTTTGTTGCGCATGCCGGCGACGTGGGGGGGTTAGAAGCGGAGGGCGAGGCCGCCGAGGACGGAGCGTGGCGATCCGGCGGTGTAATGGATGTCCGGAACGCCGGCGGCGGGCTCGCCGGTCAGCCGCGACGTGAAGTAGAACTGCGCCTCCCGCGAGTCGACGTTGGTGAGGTTCTCGATGCTGACGAAGGCCTCGAGCCACTTGTATCGATACCGAGCCGTGAAATCGAAGAGGGTGTAGCCCCGAGCGGTCTGCTGGCGCTCCTCGTCCGCGTAGCGGTCGCCGAGATAGCGCATCGCGAGGCTGGCCGCGAACCCCCACGGCAGGCGGGCGGTCAGGTCGGCGCGCGCGGTCACGCGCGGCGCCAACGGGACGGCCGCGCCGGTGTCGAAGGTGGCCCGGCTGGTCGTCACATCCCCCGAGAAGATGAGCCAGTCCAGAAGCTTCGCGCGCATCGCGAACTCGAATCCCGCGCGGTGGCTCGCCCCGCGCGCCTCGGTGGTGCCTTCGTCGCCGACGAAGACGAGCTCGCTGGCGAGGTCGAGGACCCAGTACGTCGCCGAGAGCTCGACCCGCGGCAGCGTTTTGGTCTTCACGCCGAACTCGTAGCCGCGCGCCGTGGGCAGGGCCGGCGTGGACGGATCGCTGATCACCGCGCGCGCGTCGTTACTGTGAAACCCGGTCCCGAAATTCGCGAAGAGCTCCGTTTGGTACCAGGGACCGAGGATGAGGTTGGCTTTCACGTTCGGGCGCGCCTTCGTGACGCTGCCGTTCAAGTCGTCTCCGGTCGTGTTCACCCTCGAGCTCACGTCGTAATGGAAGATGTCGCCGCGCGCGCCCGTGACGAAGCGTAGCCAGGGGAGCGGGACGAGGTCGAACTTCACGAAGAGCGAGTAGGACTGCTCGATCACGCTGACGTCCTGGGTCCGATCGAGCTGGTGACGCTGGACGGACGTCGCGAGGACGACGCGCGGGGTGTCGATGCGGTACTGGAAGCCGGCCGTGCCGAGAAGGCTTACCCCGAACGGTTTGCTCTGATGCTGGTACTGGGCATCGAGGCCACCGAGGAACCGGCGATCACGCTGATTGATCCCGTCCCCGTTCTCGGGGTCGTTGAGGGAGAACGTGAAGTTGTTGAAGAGGTCGAGGGTGTAGTAGCTCCCGTACCCGCGGACGGTGACGGTCTGGGCGTCGTCGGGGCGCCAGCGCCAGTCGATGTTGAGATTGGCCCGCTGGGTGCGGCCGCCCTCGTTGGGATCGATGGCGCCGAAGCGCGAGATGAGTCCCGCGCGGACCGCTCGCGCCGGAATCTCGCCCGAGCCATGCCAGCTGGCTCCGTAGTACGACGCCCAGACGGCGAGGTCCATCCCCTCGGTCACGGAGACTTTCGCCTTGGCCAGGAGGTTCAATCGCTCGTAGCCGTTCGGATGCTCGAAGGGGCCGTCACTCCGGTAGTACTCGATCGCGATGAGGGTCTTGAGCGCGTCGCGCGTCGGGGAGAGCAGCGTGAGGTAGCGCTGCGTTGCGAACGTGCCGCCCGCGGCCTCGACGTAATTTTCCTCGACGACGTCGCGGAGGACGAAGTTCACGGCCCCCGCGGTGGCGAAGTCCCCGTACTCGACGAAGTAGGGACCCTTGACGCCCTCGAGTCGCAAGACGGTCTCCGGGATCAAGAAGTGGAGATCGGCATAACCCTGACCGTGGGCATGGCTGCGGAGGTTGACGGGCAGTCCGTCGACGAAGATGGCGATGTCGGTGCCGTGATCGGCGTCGAAGCCGCGGAGGAAGTACTGCTCGGCCTTGCCTCCACCCTGATGCTGGCTGATGACGAGCCCGGGGATGAGGCGCATAACGTCGGCCGGCCGGCCCTGTGGACGGAGCTCGAAGTCGCGCCCGGGAATGAAGAGCTCGGAGGACGCAGAGACCGGAGGCGGCGCCGTCACCACGACCGGCGGGAGCGTCGACTCTTCCGTCCGGGGCGGTGGTTCCTGGCTTTCGGCCGTGGGCGCCACGAGGGCGGCACCGAGCAGGACGACGCCGGCAAGGGTGTGACGAGGCCGAACGGGGGAGAGTATGAACATTGGATTGCAGGTAATACCACATGGACCCTCGCCGATCCAGTACATTCGGGCGATGCCCCAGGAACGAGCCGTCAGATTCACCGTCTCACTGCCGGCACGGCTGATGCGGACGCTCGACCGCTTACGCGCCGGCCGGCGATACGGGAACCGGAGCGAGTTCGTGCGCGACCTGCTCCGGGCCGAGCTCGTCAAGGAGGAGTGGGTGGAGCGGCCGGGCGAGACCGTGGGTGTGCTGGCCCTGGTCTACGACCACGAGACACACGCTCTGGCGGACAAGCTCACCGACATCCAGCACCACGGCTACCGCACGATCACGGCGAGCCTGCATGTCCATCTCGACGCGCACTCCTGCCTCGAGGTCATCGCGCTGCGAGGCTCGGCGCGGCGGATTCGCTCGATCGCGAACGAGCTCCTTGCGGTCAAAGGAGTGCGCTACGGCCAGCTCGTGCCGGCTACTCGCGGTAAGCGCCTGACCTAGCGTCGTCGCCTAGGCACGCGGGTCACGCGGACTTGCGTTGCCCGCAGACATCGGGTACTTTCGGTGGGCTTTGGGCCCGGTGCCAATGCGCTTCACTGAAACGGTCTTCGAAGAAGGACCAAGAGTGATCGCTCTCCATTCTGCGTTCAGCCGAGCCTGGTAGAGTTTCATCTCCGCATTTCGGCCATCCATCGACAAGCCACGAGAGCCAACCGAATGGAGGTAGTAATGGCGCGGGTCGTCGCTCTTGCGACGCTGGTATTGCTTCTAGTCTCTCCCGCTCTGGCCGGGCGTCCCCTTACGACCGAGGACACGGGGACGCTGGATCCTGGGAAGGTAGAGCTAGAGCTGAGTGTCGACTACAG
>JAHFDK010000471.1 GCA_023249095.1 Candidatus Rokuibacteriota bacterium
GTTCACTAGCTGACGCCCCCGTGGACGACCTCTCGAGACATTACAACGAGCCGATCCCATCATATGAACTCGACGCGAAGTTGGGATTGGAACGAGAGGCGAATCGGGCCAGCTCTCGCGTCACCCACTGGGTGGTGCCCTCCGCACCCGTGAGGAGCCGCTGAGAAGCCACGTCGTCTTAGTGGAAGTTGAGCGATTATCCCTCGCTACATTCAACCTTCAAATCGAGGTTCATCCGGGTTTTCCGTGGGTAGTTCAAGGTGCTCTCTCGACTCCCGGAGCGAGAGGGCTGAAGTTGTCTGGCTCAAGTTCCACGAGGTGATGCAGCCCTCGCGGTACGAGCGCGACGATGGGGGCCCCGCGCCGCGGCTCCGATCTTCGTGCACAACCCGCCCCAGGGCGGCGCAGGAGGAGCCGGAGCGCCCTGGTCCGGGCAACATTGCTCCGGGCTCGGCCGGACGCGAGAGCTCCACCGCCGGTCTGGAGATCGACAAGTATGTCGAGGTGAACCCGCCGTAGAATCTCGGGACACCTTGGCCCTGCCAACTCCTCAGACGGGACGCCGTCCTGGACCACCTCGGACCCCGGCAGCTCTATCCGCAAAGTCGTCGAGGCTTCGGCTTTGTCGAACAGGCTCCGTTCATAGGGCGGCGCATGGCGCAACCGGACGACATCGCCTCCGTCGCCTTGTTTCTCGCTAACGCCGACGGGCGCCACGTCACCGGTCAGACGGTGCACGTGAATGGCTGGCTGAAGTGAGCGATCGAGGTCCCTGCGATTCTCAAAACTGCGACGTTCTCATGATTGCAACGTCAGCCGCGGGACGCTCAACTGTGCCACGTGATCCAGTATGTCACGCGTCAGTGTGATCGAGCTGCTGATCAGATCCCACGCCACCACTCCAGTCTCCTTGGTTTCCGGATATTTAGGCGCTTTGGAAACGACGCGACCGATGGATGGCATCTCCGCTGCATCAGCCTTTCGAGTGGGAAGACCCCCCTTCTCGATAAGGGCAAACCCGCCGCGAGGCGGGGACGCAAAGTCACGGGCCAGACTCCGAGTCTGACAGCCGGGCTACCGAAGGAAGGGGTGCTGGTTACCCCCGGGAACATGGTGGTCTCCCCGCGAGGAGGAGATCACTATGCTTTCGAAGAAAGCGTGGTCCACGGTCACGTGCGTAGGGCTCGGCCTTCTCCTGAGCGGAGTCTTCCTGGTGACAGCCTCGGCAACAGCCGGGATCCTGGATGCCTCATGGACCGCGCCCACCACGAATACTGACGGTACCCCTCTGACGGATCTAGGATCGTATCTCCTCTACTACGGACCCTCTGCCTCTCCCTGCTCGGGGGCTTCCTTCGTGCAAGTCGCCTCCCCGACATCAAGCCCTGCTTCCAACCAAGCTGCGAGCTTCCGGCTCACCGGGCTTGCCACCGGCACTCTCTACTCCGTTGCGGTGAGCGCCGTGAACACGAGCGGCTCTCAGAGCGCCTGTTCGGCGATCGCGAGCGCCGTCGCGCGAAGCGATTTTGCCGTGAGCCCGACCGGCACCGTGAATTTCGGGAGTGTGAACCTGGGGAGCTTTGCGGATCAAACCTTCACCGTGTCGAACACGGGCGGTGGGACCGTGTCTGGGAGTGCATCCGTCCCCGCACCTTTCAGTATCGTGTCCGGGAGTCCCTTCGCTCTCGGCGGAGTGGGGGCGACCCAGACGATGACGGTGCGCTTCACCCCGACCACCACCGCGACCGTGAGCACGAATATCAGCTTCACCGCGAACGGAGGCACCGTCTCCGGGATCGTGACCGGCAGCGCGACGGGGAATACGGACACCTCCCCGCCGACCATCACCATCACCTCGCCCACCGCCAATTCGACCTACACCACCGGGAGCTCGAGCCTGACGCTCGGAGGGACCGCGTCGGACAACGTCGGCGTGACGCAGGTGACGTGGGCGAACAGCCGGGGCGGCAGCGGGACGGCGACCGGGACGACGAGCTGGACGGCCAGCGGGATCGCCCTTCAAATAGGGACGAACGTACTGACAGTGACGGCGCGGGATGCGGCCGGCAACACCAAGACGGCCAGCTTGACGGTCACCCTGAGCGATACTACACCGCCGAGCGTCTCCATGACCGCCCCGACCAGCGGCGCCACGGTGAGCGGCACCATCACTCTCTCCGCCACTGCCACCGACAACGTGGGCGTCGCGGGCGTCCAGTTCAAGCTCGACGGCGCGAATCTGGGTACGGAAGTGACCACGGCGCCCTACACGCTGCCGTGGACCACGACCACGGTCTCCAACGGGACCCACACGCTCACCGCCGTTGCCCGGGATGCCGCGGGCAACCTCGCGACTTCCGCCGGGGTCAATGTGAGCGTAGCCAACAACGCCCCCCTCGCGCTAACACCACCCCCGCCGTCGTCCAACGGCCTCAGGTTCGTGCAGCGGGCGTCGAAGATCTCTGGCCCCGGCACGACGGGGAGTGTCATTCGCATCACCCTCCCGTCCCCGACGCAGACGGGGAATCTGCTGGCGGTCTTCGTGACGTGGGGCGATCAGACCCAGTTCCGGTGCTCGAATAACCGTGGTGATGCGTTTGCGGTCGTTGACCAGATCTTCGACTCGGCGAACTATCAGTCCGCCGGGACCTGCTACGCGAAGTCGATTGCCGGAGGAACCACGACGGTGACTGTCACCTTCCCTTGGGCCGTAGAGTACCGCGCGATCCTCGTGCATGAGGTGGCGGGGGCGACGGCTCTCGACGCCCACGCAATCCAGGTCCAGAACTCGCCAGACACATCGGCAAACGCCGTGTCGAGCCCGAGGATGACGACGACAGGCCCGGCCTACGTCTTCGGCGCGACGATGGACGACTCGGGGGCGTGCCCCGTGAACCAGACGCCGGGGACCGGTTTCACAGGCCGCGTGGCGACGGCCTGCACCAACTTCATTCAGATGCGCTCTGAGGATCTCGTGCAGGCGGCCGCCGGGTCAGTCGCCGCCGCGTTCACACTGAGCGCGTCGAATAGCGCGATCACCGCCGGAATGGCGTTCCGGTGAGCGACGGTGTGGAGTCAAGCGGTTTGCCATGGTCGGCGATTACGCAGGATGGCGTTGAGGCAAGTTGCTTTCATGGTGAACAGTTTTTACGCCTCCCGTTGTTCGGTGGGGTGGGCACCCAAGAAATTCCGGGCGCCTGGGGTGGAGTGGGGGCGCTCGCACTGGGAGCCGGGGTGATAGGCTCAAGGAGCGATG
>JAHFDK010000227.1 GCA_023249095.1 Candidatus Rokuibacteriota bacterium
GTCCCACTTCGGCTTTCCTGGGCGCCCTCACGTGTGTGGAGATCAGGGAAGGAACCGACGTTTCTGGACTGGCCATCCCACTTTTTTTCGCGACCATCATTTCTCCGACAGGCTCCTAGACGGGGCCGCCCTCCGGGGAGAGCCACCACCACTGCCAGCGCACGCCCGAGCCGATCGGGTTCACGCGGCGATCCTCGCAGGGGCGTGTGCCCCTGTCAAGGTGTGTCAGCGAGAAGCGTTGCGATGCGGCAGGCCGAGGGTCCTGAACACGTCGAGCCGGACGACGGCCCAGCCGAGAGCGCGGAGATGGTTGTCGATCTCGAGCATCAGGCGGCGATCGCCCCGCCGCCGCTCGGGTGTGCCGGACCGATCGCGGCTACGCCGGCGTTCCCCGTTTCGGCGATCGAGGATGACCTCCACGGTGGCATTGCCGGAAAACGCACGTTTGGCGTACTCGTACAGCTTTTGGCGGTCACGCGCGACGACCAGGATCTGCTTGGCGACTTGCCCGTTGGTGTCCTCCCGGTGCTTCGACCCTTCCGTCCAGCTCTTGGGAAAGGGATGGAACTGAGGCAGCACCTTGAGCGGGCCTTGATCGAGGAACTTCGCCAGAAGCACCCAGGTATCTCCGCCACACGCGGGGCATGACGAGGTTCCGATTTCAAAGCATGCCTCGCAATCGAGGCACAACGCCAGGCGCCGAAGAGGCAGATGCGCTAGCGCAGTGCTTCGTGTGTGGCGGATGTGGACCCGGGCGGTTCCCGATCTCATCAAGCTCCCGCGAAGGAGTGGCAAACCGGATGCCACAGTGGACCGTCCGGCGGAAATGCCGACGCGGCAGGAGCTTACGCGCGAACGCCGCTGGCCAACCTTCCGGCAATTGCCGGGCGGTCTGGCCAGTTCGGCATCAGAGTGGTCAAGTTTGTGCCGGGAACGTCGCCCGCGGCGCCGACCCGGCCTGGCCGAGCCAGACGAGGTCGCGTGGCGATGGGCGGCAGGCGAGGCGCCGGCGGAGCAGCGTCACGGCGTCATCGTAGCGTCCGAGCCTGAGCTGGCACACGACCATCGTTTCCTCGAACAGCTCCCACTGGGCGTGGCTGCCCCCGACGCGGTGGATCTCGCCGGCGACGGTCTCGATGCGCGCCAGGGCCCCGGCGTAGTCGCCGGCGACGTAGGCCGCGACGCCCTGCACCAGCGGCAGCGCCACCGTGCCCGCGATCGGATGCCCCTTGGCGTCGAGGGCCCGCAGGCCGGCGATCAGCCCCGAGAGCGCCGCGTCGTCGCCCACCGACGCGTACGCGAGCGCCGCGTGGATGTCGCCGAAGATGAACCCCGGCCGCGTGACGCGCGTCGCAAGATCGGCGAGTCGCCGCCAGGGTAGTGGCCCCTTCTGGTAGTCGTAGAGCCCGAAGCGCCAGAGCAGCGCCGAGCCGTCGATCATGGCCAGCCGCGGGTTGGGCGATGCCGCGATGTCGCGCTCGTAGATCTCGAGTGCGCGCTCGGGACGACCGCACTGAAGCTCGAACAGGCCCAGGTGCCAGGCGAGGTGGCAATGAAACGGGGCGCGACGATCGTAGCCGGTCAACCAGTCGGACAGCAGCGCGATTCCCCCCTCGTTGTCGACGGTCTCGTAGCAGATGTGGGCGATGTTGTGGCTCGCGTTGGCATTGCCCGGGCATTGCTGGAGCGAGCGCTCCGACAGGCGCCGGGACTCCGCGTAGCGGCCGACCTCGAGATACGCGAACGCCAGCGCGGACTGAAACCACCAGTCGTCGCCGTAGGCGGCCCCCAGACGCTCCACGAAGGCCGCGCGGAGCTCCTCGCGATCGGCGCGCCCGCCCAGGCCGATGCTGCTGCCCGCCTGGTTCACCAGCAGAGCGTCGCGGGGGAACTCACTCAGATGCTCGTCGATCAGGCCGAGCCCGCGCCCAGTCTCACCGCCGACAATCGCGGACAGCGCCTCGACATGCTGCTGCTCGCGCCGGGTCGCCCCGGCCACCAGTCGGCGCGCCCGCTCGACGGCCGTCCTCGCCGTCGCGCCGTCACCCTGGAAGAGGGCGAAGAGCGCGGCGCCCGCGTGACCGAGGGCGAATCCCTCGTCGGCCGCCACGGCCGCGGCGAACGCTTGATCGGCGCCGAAGCCGTACGAGAGAAGCCGATCCATGCCTGCCTGGTAGTGCTCGGCGGCGACGGGCGACGATGTCGACACGCGCAATCCGTAGCGATCGGCGAGGCTCATGGCTTGTTCAGGTGGTTCAGGGCCAGGCCGGGTCGGGGCCACTCGAACGATACGAGCGTGCCGCCCATCGACAGGGTCGCGAACGCGGTCCTGAGATCTGGGCCGCCGAAGCACACGTTGGTGACCATCAAATCCGGCAGCGTGTACTGGTCGACGCGACTGCCATCCGGCCAGATGTCGCTGACCGCCCCGGTGATGAGCGTCGCCACGCAAATGTGGCCCTCCCGGTCGACGGCCAGCGAGTCGAACATCTGATAGCCGCCGAGTCCCGCGACGACCGTCCCCTTTTCGCCGCGATACGGGCCGTTCGCCGACTCGATCTGCCCGGGCGCCGAGAGACGAAACGCCCAGCAGCGCGCCGTCGGCGTCTCGACGACGTAGAGCGTCCGCTCGTCCGGCGAGAGCCCGATACCGTTCGGCCGCTCCAGCGGGAAGACGGCCTCCTTGATCATCGAGCCGTCGGCCCTCGCGTAGTAGACAGCGCCGCGATCCATATCGCGCTCGCGGGTCTTGCCGAGATCGGTGAACCAGAAACCGCCCGCGCTGTCGAACACGAGGTCGTTGGGCCCGCGGAGCTTCTGCCCGTCGCAGGCGTCGTAGAGCGTCTCGAACTTCCCGCTCTCGGCCTCGACCACCTGGATGAGACCGCCCGCGTAGTCGTCGGCCTGGGCGATCGGGAACAGCTTGCCGGGCCGCTCGACGAACTTCAGGCCGCCGTTGTTCGTCACGTAGATCTTGCCACGCGGGCCCATGGCGGCGCCGTTCGGCCCGCCGCCGAGCGTGGCGAGCACGCGCACCTTGCCGTCCGGCGTGACGCGCGAGAGCGCACGCCGCTCGATCTCGACCAGGATCACCGAGCCGTCGGGCATCGCCACCGGGCCTTCGGGAAAGCGCAGGCCCGACGCGATCTGCTTGAACGCTGGCGTGATCGTTTTCACCTTCGCCTCCTGACGCGGTGGTCCCTGGAGCGTAGGTGACGCCGGCGCCGACGTCAAAAGGAAAGCGCGGTATGATTCGTGGCCATGCGGTCCGATCGCGTGATCTCGACCATCGATTTCCACGCGGCGGGAATCGGGATGCGGCTGCTCACGAGCGGCCTCGGACGGATCCCGGGGAGCACGATCGTCGAGAAGCGCCGCTGGTTCCGGGAGCATCACGATGACCTGCGAACGGGGCTCTGCCTCGAGCCGCGAGGACACCGGAGCCTCCTGATCGCGGTGATGACCGAGCCGGTCACGCCCGGCGCTCATTTCGGGCTCTTCTTCATTTACGCTGGCGGCTCCTACGTCTCGTGCGGTGAGGCGACGATCGGCGCCGCGACCGTGGCCCTGGAGACCGGGATGGTGCCGAGAGAGGGCGTCGAGACCCGGGTGGTCATCGACACGGAGGCCGGTGTCGTCGAGACGATCGCGCGCTCGGACGGCGACCGGGTCCGCGAGGTCACGCTTCGCTGGACGCCGTCCTTCGTCGTGCTCGGCGGGCAGGTCGTCGAGGTCGATGGGGTGGGCGAAGTGCCGGTCGACATTGCGGTCGGCGTCGGCAACGTCTTCGCGATCGTCGAAGCGCCCCACGTCGGGGTCGCCGTGAGGCGGGAGCTCGCCAAGCGGATCGCCCAGCGGGGCATGGCAGTCCGCGAGGCGGTGAACGCACAGCTCCGGGTCGACGTTCCCGGTCTCGGCAAGGTGAGCGTGGACAACGTCCTCGTTCACGAGCTCCCGGACGTCGCCGGCGTGTCGCCGAACGCGCTGGTCTGGGGCCCGGGCCAGGTCGACGCCGCCCCCTGCGGCTCGGGCACCTGCGCGCGCATGGCGCTCTTCCATCACCGTGGCCTGATGCGCGTCGGCTCGACGGTCACGAGTCGCGGGCTGCTGGGGCTCGACTTCACGGGCCGAATCGCCGGGGAGACCGAAGTCGAGGGCCGGCGCGCGATCCTTCCGGAGATCACCGGCACCGCCTACCTCACCGGCTTCAGCCAGTTCCTCTTCGATCCCGACGACCCGGTGCGGACCGGCTACCTGCTCGAGGCATGACCGCGCCGTGAAGACCCTGGTCCTCGGTGGCGGCGTCGTCGGAGTGACGACGGCGTACTTCCTGGCCAGGGCAGGCCACGAGGTCACGGTTGTCGAGGAAAAGGACGCGCTCGGTCTCGAAGCCACGGCCGCGAATGCGGGGATCATCGCGCCCGGCCACTCGTTCGCATGGGCCTCGCCGCGCGCCCCCCGCATGCTCTGGCAGTCGCTGCGCGGCGCCGAGACAGCCATCCGCGTGCGGCTCGCGCCCGACCTCCGGCTCTACACGTGGGGCCTCCGCTTCCTGCGGGAGTGCACGGCCGAGCGGGCGCGACGGAACACGCTGATCAAGCTGCGTCTCTGTCAGTACAGCCAGGCGGTGATGAACGAGCTGGCCCGGGCCGAGAGCATCGAGTATCACGCGATCGCGCAGGGCGCGCTCTATCTCTATCGCGACCCGGCCGAGCTGGAGGCGGGGACGAAGAAGATGGCGCTCCTCGCCGAGCGCGGCCAGAAGCAGGAGATCCTCGACGCGCGCCAGGTCGCCAAGCGCGATCCGGTCTTCGAGCCGGTTCGGCACAAGATCGCCGGCGCGATCCGTGACGTCGGAGACTCGAGCGGCGACGCACGGCTGTTCGTCGAGAATCTGGCGCGGGTGTGTCGCGAGAAGCTCGGCGTCGTGGTGAGGCTCGGCGTGCGCGTGACCGCGCTGCGGGCGGACGGCGACCGGATCGACGGCGCCCTCACCAGCGACGGGGTGCTGACCGCGGACAGCTACGTGCTGGCGCTCGGCGTGGGCGCGCCGATTGTCGCGCGCACGGCCGGAGTCGACCTGCCGATCTATCCAGCGAAGGGGTACTCCTCGACGTTTCCGCTGAAGCGGGGCGGCCTGGCACCGACGGTGCCCGGCGTCGACGAGAAGTGGCTGGTCGGTTGGTCGCGGCTCGGCGACCGGCTACGCCTCACGTCGACTGCAGAATTCGCCGGCTACGACTGGGGCTGGACGCCGCGGGACTTCAACAACATCCTCCGGCTCGCCCGCGATCTCTTCCCCGACGCCGCCGACTACGACCAGGGCCAGTACCGCGCGTGTCTGCGGCCGATGACGCCCGACGGGCCGCCGATCCTCGGACTCGGCCGGCACCGCAACCTCTTCCTCAATTGCGGGCACGGCCACATGGGCTGGACGATGGCCTGCGGCACCGCGCGGATCGTCGCCGACCTGATGACCGGGCGCATGCCCGAGCTCGACCTGGAGGGTCTGACCCTCCGACGGTGAGCGCTGAGCCCACGCCGTCGTCAGCGGACGCTGCTCAGCATTCTCGCGAGCCCGCCCACGTCCGGCGCGGTCTCGAGCGCCTGTACCGTCGCCAGAACGGACTCCGCCCGCTCGCGTGGCAGCACGCGGGCCGCGCAGTCGTGAAACTTGGTGGTGAGCTCCACGTCGGTCAGCGGATCCTGCGGCTGACCCTTCGCCTGGCGCACGCGGCGCTCCAATCGCCGGCCGTCGTCGAGCCTGATCGCGACCTCGGTGAACCGCGTGGGGAGGCTCTGGCGGGTTGCCTGCTCCGGGTGGACGAACATCCGCACCTTCGGCATGAGGGCCTGCACATCGGCGCGGCGCACGCGCGCCTCGGCGAACTGTGCGAGTCCCACCGTGCGGTCCAGCAGCGCGACCGCGATGCAGTAGGGCATCGAGAACTTGCCCTGCAGACCCGTTTCTGCCTGGTCGTAGATGAGCTGGTGCGGCGCCATGTAGCTGACGCCGCACTCGACGGCCACGACCGCCTTCGCGTCGATCGCGTGCTCCTCCGCCAGCGCCAGCGTCGCGTCGAGCGCCTGGTGCGTACTCGCGCACGCCGGGAAGCGCTTGACCCCGATGCCCGGGTCCACGAGGTCGTGCGGCGCGCCGAGGCCCGCCGTCGTCAGCTCCCATGCGGGGCGGCTGCCCGCTCCGTGGGTGGCGCCGAAGCCGTCGCCGTGCTCGAGCGCCCGGGGATTCCCCGTGAAGCCCGCCTCCGCGAGGAGGGCCGCCTCGATGCCGCATCGGGCGGCGTGGCCGACGTGCAGCGGCTTGCAATCGGTCCCGAAATTCGCCTTGATCCCGCTCGCCATGGACGCGGCGATGGCGAGTGCGTTGGCGGTCCGCTCGGCTGAGAGACCGAGGAGCTTGGCCGCCGAGGCGGCGGCGCCGAAGACGCCAAGCGTCGCGGTCGCGTGCCAGCCGATCTCGTAGTGGGCCGGGTTCAGCGCGCGCCCGAGCTTCGCTTCGATCTCGACCCCGGCGACGAACGCTGCGAGGAGCGCCGCGCCGGAAGCACGCTGGCGCTCGCCGAGCGCCAGCGCGGCGGAGAGGACCGGCACGGACGGATGCCCGGACAGCGACTGGTTCAGGTCGTCGTAGTCCAGAGCGTGCGAGGCTGTTCCGTTCGCCAGCGCCGCGTCCTCCACCGACGTGCGCAGCGGTGTCCCGATGATCGTGGCTTCATCGGGAGCGCGCCGATGCGCGATGAGCGCGCGGACGCGCGCGGCCGTCGGCTCCACCGAGCCGGCCAGGGTCACGCCCAGCGTGTCGAGGATCGCCCGGCGCGCGGCGCGCACCGTCGCCTCGGGAAGCTTTTCGAACGACTCGGTGACCACGTAGGCGGCCAGCTGCTCGATGACCGAGAGCCCGCCGGGCTGCTTGCTCGTCATGATCGAAGCCCTCCAGGTCCGCGCGTGCGCTCAGTCCACACTCGCTCGATCCGTCGCGCGCGTAGGATACTAGATGACGGTCGTCGGTGCACCAAGGGGGCTGAGTCATGTCCGTCGCGCTGGTCCGCGAATATTGGGCGTACCACCACTGGGCGAATCGCAAGCTCTTCGAGGTGACGGCGGCGCTCGGCGAGGAGGTGGCCGGACGCCCCGTCGGCACGCAGTTCAGCGAGCCCACACCACGCGCGATGCTCGTCCACATCTACGGCGCGGATTGGTTCTGGCTCGAGACGTGGCGGGGCCGCCCGCCGGCGGTCGTGCGCGGCGACCCGACCTATGGCCTCGTCATCCGGACGCTCGGCGAGCTCAGGCGGTGGTGGGACGAGCTCGAGGCCGCGCAGCGGCGATTCCTCGACGACCTCGTCGAGACCGACCTCGCGCGTCCGCTCGACGGAAAGACCCCGGAGGGCCGGACCTACAGCCGGCCGCTGGGGATGCTCCTTCTCCACGTTCCGACCCACGCGGCCCATCACCGCAGCGAGCTCGCCACCATGCTCACGATGGTGAGCGGCTCGCCCCCCGACACGGGCGTCAACTCGTACTACCGCGAGAAGTCCGAGAGGGAGAGCCGATGACCGCCGAGCTCGTCACGATTCCGGCCCGCTCGGGCAAGGCGGCGCGCGTGAGTGCCGGCCAGCGCATCAAGGTCGTCAACACCCACGGGACGCAGGTGGTCGACGCCTGGGCATTCAACGCGCTCGACCTGACGGAGTGGATGTCGATGGAGGCGAGTCGCGTCTCGTTCATGAAGCTCGCGGCCGCCGTCGGCGACACGTTCGTCACGAATCAGCGGCGCCCGATCCTGACGCTGATCGAGGACACTTCACGATGCGCGCACGACACACTCATGGCGCCCTGCGACCGGTGGCGCTACGGCCTGCTGGGCGTGGAAGGTTATCACGACAACTGCCGGGACAACCTGCACGCAGCGCTCGCGAACCTCGGTGTGGTGATCCGGGCGACGCCGCCCTCGCTGAACCTCTTCATGAACATTCCATGGACGGCCGACGGGCGCCTCGCGTGGGGCGAGCCTGTGTCCAGCCCGGGGGGCTACGCGGTGTTCAGGGCCGAGATGGACCTCGTCGTTGCCCTGTCCGCCTGTCCCCAGGACATCCTGCCTATCAACGGCCGCACCGGCCGCACGACCGAGGCGCACTTCATCGTTCAGTAGGTGTCGGGCGGATCAGAGGCCGCCGAAATCGACGGCGGTGGAGTTGCCGCCGCTGACGAGGATGCCGACTCGCTCGCCGGTCCCCGGCGCGTAGGCTCCGCTGAGAATGGCGGCGAAGGCTGCCGCGCCGCCCGGCTCGGCCGCGATTCTCACCGTGCTCCACAGGGCGTCCTGGGCGCGACGGATCGCCTGGTCGCTCACGAGGCGAGCTGAGCGACGTAGGCCTGCGCGATCGGAAACATGAGCTCGCCGACACGGCGGGGCGCGAGCGAGTCCGCGGCGATGCCCCCCGCCGGGGCGTCGACCGGCCGGCCCGCCCTCAGCTCCTCCGAGAGCGTGGGCGCCAGTTCCGGCTCGACGCCGACGATCTTGACGCCTCCCGCATACCATCCCGCGACACCGCCGATCAGCCCCCCGCCACCGACCGGCACCAGCACCGTGTCGAGCCCCGGTGCTTGACGGGCAAGCTCCATAGCGAGGGTTCCCTGGCCGAGCAGCGTTTCCGTTTGATCGTAGGCGTGCACCGCGAGCGCCCCCGCCTGCTCGACCCAGGCCTCGCTGGCCGCGAGGGCGTCGGCGTACCGGTCGCCCACGATGGCGAGCTCGGCGCCGTACGCGCGGATCCGCTGAACCTTCGCGGGCGACGACACCGTCGGGACGAAGATCTTCGCGCGCACGCCGAGCCGCATCGCAGCGTAGGCCACCGCGGCGCCGTGGTTACCGCCCGAGGCGGCGGCGACGCCGGCCTCGGGGATGCGGCGCAGGAGCAGGTTGGCGAACGCCCCCCGAGCCTTGAACGACCCGGAGTGCTGCAAGAGCTCGAGCTTTAACGTGAGGGAAAAGGACGAAAGCCCGAAGTCGACACCGCTCACCGCGAGGATCGGCGTGACCCGGATATGCGGCCCGATGACCGCCCCCACCTCTTCAATGTTCTTCCGGTCGACCTCGCTCGCCACCCCGAATCTCCTCTCTCGCGGCGACCGCATCTTGACATGGACTTAGCTAGTTGGCAAAGTTGCGAATATGCTTTCCGTCGACGTCACCAAGGCGCTGGCGAATGAGCGCCGCCTCCAGATCCTCGGCTGGCTCAAGGCGCCGCGGGCACACTTTCCGCCCCAGGTCGACGGCGATCTCGTGCGTGACGGCGTCTGCGGCGTGTTCATCGCCCAGAAGCTCGGCGTCAGCCAACCGACGGCCAGCGAGCATCTGAAGATCCTGTCGCAGGCCGGGCTCGTGCGCGCGCGGCGGATCAAGCAGTGGACGTTCTACAAGCGGGACGAGAAGCGGATAGCCGAGGTGAAGCGGGCGTTTCGCTCCGCCTGGTAGATGTCGCATCGATTCGTCATCGCGGACGTCTTCACCCCGACCCCGTTCGGTGGCAACCAGCTCGCCGTCTTCCCGGATGCGCGGGGGCTCAGCGATCGGGCGATGCAGGCGGTCGCGCGGGAGTTCAACTTCGCCGAGACCACCTTCGTGCTGCCGCCCGCGAATCCGCGCCACACGCGGCAGGTACGCATCTTCACGCCACGGACCGAGCTCCCCTTCGCCGGCCACCCGACCGTCGGCACGGCCGCGGTGCTGGCGAGTCTCGGCCTCGTCGACACGCCGGGCGGCACCGCGGCCGTCGTCTTCGAGGAAGGCGTCGGGCCGGTCACGGTCGAGATCCGGCTCGACGCGAGCGCGGCCTTTACCCGTCTGGTTCGCGACACGGGTATCGAGAGCCCGCCGATCCGTCCCGCGCGAAATGCGGCGGCCACGGCCCTCTCGCTCTCGGAGGGCGCGGTCCTGGACGCCTGGTTCGCGAGCGTCGGCGTGCCGTTCTGCTTCATTCACCTGGCGGGCAAGGAGGCGGTGGATCGCGCGGCCCTCGAGCGCGCCGCGTGGTCGGTGAATTTCGCTCGGGCCTGGGCGCCCCATCTGTTCCTCTTTGCCGGCGCGCTCCAGCCGGGCAGCCGCCTGTACGCGCGCATGTTCGCGCCGGCCCTCGGGATCGAGGAAGATCCGGCGACTGGCTCGGCCAGCGCCACGCTCGCCGGTTGCCTGGCCGATCGCTTGCCGACCGACGGAGCCTTCACGTGG
>JAHFDK010000228.1 GCA_023249095.1 Candidatus Rokuibacteriota bacterium
CCGCGCGCGAGGAGCCGGCGGCCGCCGGCGAGGCGTACTCGGAGATCGGCGTCCGCCAGATGCTCCAGAACGGCGCGCCCTGGGAGGTCTGGGAAAACACCGGTCTCTGGGTCGCGGGCTACGGCCATTCCTGGATGGGCGACTATCACGATGACAGTCGCCTCGTGGCGGCCCTCGACCATCCCGCGTTCGCGGAGTACCGCACCGCACTGGAGCGGCGCCTGGGACGGGACGGGGCCGCGCGCGTGCTGGGCGAGCTTCGCTGGAACAGCATCGTGTATCCGAACTGTTCCTTCATGAGCCAGTTCCGCCAGCTCCGCGTCGTCTACCCGATCGCCGTCGACCGCACGGCCGTCCACGCGTACTCGTTCCGGCTCAAGGGCGCGCCCGAGCGGATGTTCCGCGACACCATCGCGTTCTCGAACATCGTCAACGGCACCGCCTCGCCCGTCCTCACCGACGACCTCGAGGTCTACGAGCGCACGCAGCAAGGGCTCGGCGCCCGTCGATCCGACTGGGTCTACCTCGGGCGCGGGCAGGGGGGCGACGTTCCGGATCGCGACGGCACGCTGCGCGGCCGGACCGGGACGAGCGAGCTTCACATCCGTAACCAGTTCACCGCCTGGCTCGAGTACATGACCGCCGAATCCTGAGATGCCCACGGCCACCGCTGTCCGATCGCGCTCCGAGATCGAGCAATTCCTCTACCGCGAGGCATGGCTGCTCGACCACGGGCGGCTCGACGAGTGGCTCGGGCTCTTCACCGACGACGCGACGTACTGGATTCCGCTGGAGGCGAATCAAGGGGACTCGCTCACCACCTCGTCGATCGTGTACGACGACCGTCGGTTGCTGGAGATCCGCGTCCGTCAGTTCCAGCATCCGCGCGCCCACGCGCGGGTGCCCGTCCCTCGCACCGTGCATCACGTCGGCAACGTCCAGGTCATGGACACTGAGGGTCGAGAGGTCCGGGTCAACTCGACGCTCGTCCTGCTCGAGTACCGCCGCGAGCGCCAGCGTGTCTGGGGCGCGCTGGTGGAGCACCGCCTGCGCCCCACCGGGGACGGCTTGCGGATCGCGGCCAAGCGAGTCGATCTCGTCAATTCGGAAGCCGAGCTGGACGGCGTCGTCTGTCTGTTTTGATGGGGGGCCCCGAAATGGCCCCCCATACCCCCCAGCGCTCGGAAGCGCCCCGGCAACGCCGTGGCGCTCCTCGATACCCGTACCGGCTGCTGCCACTCTGGTTCTTCCTGGTGACGCTCGCGCTCTGGCAGCTCGCGTCGCGCTTCGAGCACCCGGATTTCATCCTGAGCCCGGTAGAGATTGCCAGCCACTTCATCGAGGCGCTCCGCTCGGGCGAGCTCCTGCCACACGTCGGCGCCAGCCTGGTCCGCTCTCTCCCGGGGTTCGTTATCGGGTCGCTGGTTGGCGTGGTTCTCGGCCTCATGGCGGGCATCGCTCGAAGCCTGGACCAGCTCCTGAGCCCCGTCGTGTTCCTGACCTATCCCGTCCCGAAGATCGTCTTCCTTCCGATCGTCATGCTCTGGGTCGGAATCGGTGACGTCTCGAAGATCCTGATCATCGCGCTCGCCTGCTTCTATCCGTGCTTCATCAACGCCTATTACGGCGCCCGCGGAACGCCGACCCTCATGGTGTGGACCAGTCTCAACATGGGCGCCCGCCGGTCACAGATCTTTCGCAAGGTCGTCGTCCCGAGCGCGCTTCCGCTGGTCTTCGCAGGGTTGCGCGTCTCGCTGGCGCTCTCATTCATCCTTCTCTTCTCCACCGAGATGATCAATGCCCGCTCGGGCCTCGGGTTTCTCATCCGACAGTCGGAGTCAAGCCTGCGGTTCGACCTGATGTACGTGGCCATCGTCGCGGTCGCGATGCTCGGCCACGCCAGCGATCAACTGCTCCTGCTGGTACGCCGCCATGTCCTCGCCTGGCAGGAGGCGACGAGCCGGTGAGCGTCCACCAGCCCCTGCTGGCCTCCGCTTTCCGCCGCCTGGCGCTCCTCGCGGTGGGTGTGCTCGTCTGGGAGCTCGTGGCCCGTAGCGGGATGTTCAGCCCGATCATCGTTCCGTCCGTCACGAGGATCGGGTACCAGTTCTGGTTGCTGGCGATCCGGCCGGAGTCACTCATGGAGGCCTCGTACTCGGTCTCTCGCGGGCTCAGCGGCTTCGCGCTTGCCGCGGTGGTCGGCATCGCCCTCGGGGTGCTGATGGGCCGCTCGGCGCTGGCCGCCGCGTGTCTCGGCCAGCTCTTCTCGGGCACCTATCCGATCCCCAAGATCGCTTTCTTCCCGATCTTCATCTATCTCTTCGGCATCGGCAGCCTGTCGAAGGTCCTGCTGATCTTCCTGGAGTGCCTCTATCCTATTGTCGTCACGACGCACGCGGGCAGCCGGGCCGTGAATCGCGTCTTGCTCTGGTCGGCCGCCAACATGGGCGCCTCCCGCGCGCGCATCCTCTGGCGGGTCGTCGTCCCCGCGGCGGCGCCGTTCATCTTCGCCGGATTGCGGATCGCGCTCCCCATCGCCATGATCGTGGTGATCATCACCGAGATGATCAGCTCGGCCGACGGTCTCGGCTATCTGGTCATGTATTCGCTCGCCTCGTTCAAGACGGACCGGATGCTCGCGGTCGTGGTCGCGATCGCACTCCTCGGCGTCGTCCTCGACTGGCTGATCGTATGCCTGCGTGACCGCCTGGTGTTCTGGGAGCGGCTCGACTCCTACTATGCGGAGTAGCTATGTAGCTACCCCTTCATCGCGGCAAATGCCCGAGGTCGACCATCTCGTCGACGTTCACCGGCTTCTCGAGCCAGCCGAGCTTCTCGTGCATGAAGACGGCGAGCTTCTTGAGGCTGGCCACGTCGACGCGTCCGCCGGGATCGCGCTTCCAGTCGGCGTTCTTCAGATAGAGCTCGAGCGGAGTCCGGACGAAGCCCGCCTTGTGGAGATCGCGCTTGGCCTGGGCCTGGTTCGCCAGGTAGTAACGCGTCGCCGAGACGTAGTCGATGAGGAACGAACGGACCGCCTCCGGCTGCGCCTTCAGGAATTTCTCGCCGAACCAGACGTCCAGTAGCTCGTGATCGTAGCCGACCGCTTTCACCGCGGTGAAGAGCGTCCGCAGACCGCCCTTGACGACCTCCGCGGAGTAGAACGGCTCCACGAACGTGCCGAGGTTCACCTTGTCCGAGCGCACCGCCGCGCCCATGGCCGGGAAGGGGAGGGGCACGACCTTGACGTCCTTGTCGGGCACGAGGCCGTCGTTGAGCAGCGCGGCGCGAACCCAGAGATCGGTCGCGGTCTTGAACCCGAGGACGCCGGCCGTACCCCCTTTGAGGTCCCTCACGCCCTTGACGGGCGCGTCGTCCTTCACCATGTACGTCGTCGTGAACCAGTCCTTGCCGTCCGCTTCCTGGCAGATCCCCGCGACGATCTTGATGTCGACCCCCTGCGCTCTCGCGAAGATCACCGCCAGACCCGGCGCCGTGCCGCCGTCGAGCTCGTTCGCCAGATAAGCCTGGAAGCGCTCGGGGTTGCCCTGGAACGAGATGAACTTGAGCCGGTACTTCGTTCCCTGGCCCGGCGTGAGATCCGGCCGCGCCGCCATGAGCCACACCTGCTCCTCGGCGGCGAAGCCGTGGCCGAAGCGGATCAACGGCGGCTCGGCGGCCTCGGCCGGAAGGAGTGCGAACGCCACCAGGCTGACGAGGCAGATGAGGCCGAGCATGGTCCGATGGTTCACGATGTTTTCTCCTCTCGGATCAGATCCCAGATGTGGTTCCGGCACTCCAGGAACGCGATCGACTTCCGCACGACGATCCCGCGCGGTCGCGGAAGCTCGACCGGCACCTCTTCGCGGAGCCTCGCGGGCCGCGCGCTCAGGACGACCACCCGGTCGCCAAGGTAGACCGCCTCATCGATGTCGTGAGTGACGAAGAAGATCGTCTTCCGCGTGCGCTCCCAGATGCGGGTGAGCTCCTCCTGCATCGTTTCGCGCGTCTGGGCATCCAGCGAGCCGAACGGCTCGTCCATCAGGAGCACCTCGGGGTCGAAGGCGAGCACGCGTGCGAGCGCGACCCGCTGCTTCATCCCGCCCGAGAGCTCGCTCGGCAGGTGATTGCGAAACTCCGAGAGTCCAGTCAGTTCGAGGTAGCGGTCCACGACGGTGGCACGCTCCGAAGCGGGAGCTCCACGGACCTCGAGCCCCCAGCCGACGTTGCCGCCCACGGTGCGCCACGGGAAGAGCGAGAACTCCTGGAAGACCATGCCGCGGTCCGGCCCCGGCCCGACGACCGCGCGCCCGTGGACACGGATCTCTCCGGTGTTCGCCGGGATGAAGCCTCCCAGAATGTGGAGCAAGGTGCTCTTGCCGCAGCCGCTCGGGCCGACGACGGTGACGAACTCGCCGTCGGCGACGGACAGGCGCGCAAGATCGAGCACCTCGAGCGTCCGTCCGTCCCGCGCGTACGCCTTGCGGAGCCCGACAACTTCAAGGGCCGGCGTGCCCACGTCAGGGCCTCGCCTCGCCCCGAGGCGGCCAGGCGAGGAGGCGCTCGAGCGCGGCTTCCGTCCGCGCCGGCACGCGGCCCGCACGCCTGACGCGTCGATTTCGCAGCCAGCATGCCAGCCTGCCGGAGAGCTGGCCCTCCTCGCCGACCTGTCGCGACAGCCGGACGACCGTCTCGACGCGTCGCTGGCGGCGCGCAACGTAGCTCGCCAACGCCGCGGGCACCGGCTTCTCACCACGGGAGGCCATCGCCAGCTCCTCCGCGAGGACGACGGCGTCTTCCATCGCCATGCCCGCGCCCTGCCCCATGTTCGGCGTCAGTGCGTGCGCGGCGTCGCCCAGGAGCGCCACGCGGCCACGGGTCCATGTCGCCTGCCCGATTTCTTCGATGTCAGTGCACACGAGGCTGTCGGTCGACGTGAGCGCGTCGAACGCGCGACGCACCCGTGAGTCGGTGAACTCGCGGAAGAGTATTCTCAACGCCTCCACGCTCTCGAGCGCCCACGCGCGGCTCTCTCGTGGCGAATTGAAGGTCGTCCAGACGTAGAGCTGGCCGCTGCCGACAGGCACGAGTCCGATCCGGCGCCCGCGCCCGAGGAACTCGGTGAAATGCTCGAGCCCGTCCCGGTTGGCGACGACGAATCGATGGGAGCGATAGCCCAGGTAGCTGGGCTCGTTCGCGCCGAAGAATCGCGTGCGCACGCTGGATCGGATTCCGTCGGCGCCGATCAGGACATCGGCCGCGAAGGCCTCGCCGCTCTCGGTCGCGACGCGCACGCCGTCCGGGCCGGCGTCGAATTCGCTGATGCGCGTATCGAAGTGGACGGTCCCGGCTGGCAGGCCGTCGTAGAGACACTCATGCAGGTGCGCCCGGTGGCAGAGCGCGCCGACCGCGAGCCGCCCGTCGGCGTAGAGCGGGCGATAGTCGCGGGTCGCCAGCCGCCGCCCGAGATGGTCGAAGGTGTCGCGCGCGAGATAGGGCGAGCTCCGCGACCGCACGCACGGCGCCAGGCCATTCACCTCGAGCACTCGCATGGCGTTGGGATTCATGATGATCCCGGCGCCGACCGTGCCGAGCTTGGGCGCGCGCTCGAGCACGACGACGGAAAGCCCCGCCATCACCAGCTCGCGAGCGAGGGAGAGCCCGCCGATGCCCCCACCGACGACAATCGTCGACAGGCGCATCAGTGGGCGAGCGCCACGCCCAGCGCGGCCCGTCGCACCACGATGCCAGGCATCCGCATGGGCGCGATTGTAGTCAGGTGCTGCCGGACGGTCAAAAGGGTGAGCCGCGAGCTACGGCAGGAGATCGCTCACGACAATGCGCGCGCCCGCCACGGCCAGGGGCGTGACGGACGACGGTGGATCGAGCACCTGCTTCGAGGCGTAGCGCCAGCCGAACGGCGCCGCCGCATCCGGGATCGGCTGCCGGTAGACTTCGAGGACTCGATCGATCAGGTTCGCCCCTGAGTCCGCACGAGCCACCCCGCTCCCAGGGAGGCGCGCAGTGCCTCCTCAGCGAGCAGGACCGCCGTGTAGTGCGCGCTGCCCTGGGGGCTCACTCACGATCAGCTGGCCCCCCAGGAGCTCGACAGGTTCGCCGGCGCGGAAGACGCCGATCTCGATCAAGCGTTCGTACTCCACCCTGGTCCAGAGCCGCGTCCGGGCTGACGTCGTCATCACCCCCGAGGCTACAGCGGATCTCATCGCTCAGGTCGCGAGGCCGAAGAGTGAGGTCATCCGCTTGCCGTCGAGCATCGCCGTCATCGCCTCGTCGGGCGGCCGGCGCTCGAAGCGGCTCGCCGCGTCGAGCACCTTGGGCAGGAGCCCCAGGTCGCCTGCGGTGTTGATGAAGACACCCGGCAGGCCCAGCACCCAGTGCACCGCGCGGTCGATGTCCGCCTGCTCCTCGAGCGGCTGGTACCACGTGGTGTGCGTCCGGTCCGTGGTCGCCCACGGGCCGCGCGCGATCGACTTGATGATCTGGACGGCGACGTTGCGTTCGCGACAGATGGCCAGCACCTCCTCGAAGCTCCGCCGGTAACGTTCGTTCTCCGCCATGAAAAAATTGTAGGGGAGCAGCACCGAATCGAAGTCGAAGCGTGCGAGGCTGCGCCGGTGCATCGCCGCGATGGTCCAGCCGTGGCCGGTCACGCCGATGAAGCGCGTCAGCCCCTGCTGGCGGGCCTCGATTGCCGCCTCGAGCGCGCCGTCCGACCCCATGGCCTGATCCCAGTCGTCCGGGTGCCCGAGCGAGTGCAGCTGGATCAGATCGACATGGTCGACGCGCAGCCGGTCGAGGGAGCGGTGAATGTCCTCACGGGCCTCGCGGGCGGTCCGGGATCCCGTTTTGGTCGCGAGGAAGAAGTCCTGCCGGTGACGGGCCATCCACGGCGCGATGCGCAGCTCGGAGTCCCCGTACCGCGCGGCGGTGTCGATGTGGTTGACGCCGTATCGAAGCAGCACGTCCAACGCGCGGTCGGCATCCGCCTGGCTCGCCCGCGCCAGGGCCGCGCCGCCGAAGAGCGTCACGCTGCTGAGGTGGCCGGTTCTTCCGAACGATCGCCGCTCGATCATCGTTAGCGAAGGTGCTTCCCGAACCAGGCGAAGACCTTCTTCCACCCGTCCACGGCCGCGGCCTGGCGATAGTTCGGGCGGTCGACGGCGAAGAAGGCGTGCCCCGCATTCTCGTACGTATGGAACTCGAAGGTCTTGGCGTGCTTCCGGAGCGCCTCTTCGGTCTTTTTCGTGTCGTCCGGAGAGGGGCGCGTGTCCTCCACGCCGAACAACCCGAGCAAGGGGATCTGGAGGTCCTGGGTGAAGTCGATCGGCGCGACGGGCTGCCGCGGCGTCAGCTCTTCGGGCTTGGCCACGACGCCGCCGCCGTAGCAGTCGATCGCGGCGTCGAGCCCACGCAGCGTACAGGCGGCCAGGTACGACTGGCGGCCGCCCGAGCAATAGCCGATGACCCCGACTTTGCCGTTGAGGTACGGCAACGTGCGGAGGTAGTCGATGGCACCCTGGACATCTCCCATCGTGCGATCGTCCGGCATGCCGCCGGCCGCGCGGATGCTGGCGCTGTTCTCCTCCGGCGTCGCCTTTCCCTCACGGAAGTGCAGGTTCGGTGAAATGGCCACGTACCCTTCGTGGGCGAACCGTCTCGCGATCTCCTTGGTCGGCCCATCCCAGCCCGGCATGTGGTGAATGACCACCACGCCCCCATACGGCCCAGCGCCCGCCGGCCGCGCCAGATACGCATCGATCCGATCGCCCCGGTGTCCGTGTATGTAGACTGTCTCGGCGAACAGTGCCTCGTAGGCCATCGTTGTCCCCTCTTTATCCGGAGTCGCGCCTCGGCCGGCGGGGCCCCAGCCCCGTGACGGCCTGCGGCGCGCACCACCTCTAGCGCGGAGCGGGTGTGTGCTTCCCGGTCAGTTGTGGCGTCGTGCCCTCCTGCTTCTTCACTTGCCGGTCCAGCCGGGTCTCCCGGCCCCAGGTGCGCTTGAGGTCGTCGCGGATGTTGAAGCGCAGCCGGCCCAGCCCCTCGGTCTCGATCTCGATCCGATCGCCATTCTGGAACCCGCTCAGCCCGCGGTGATTCGTTCCGGTCGCGATGACGTCGCCGGGCTCGAGCGTGTGGATCGAGGTGACCCACTCGATGCACCGGGGAATCTTGTGGGCCATGTCGCTCGTGTTGTAGCTCTGCTTGAGCTCGCCGTTCACCCAGAGCTTCACCTGGAGCCGGTGCGGGTCGGCGATCTCGTCCGCGGTCACGATGTACGGCCCCATCGGGCAGAAGGTGTCGCGCGACTTCATCTGATAGAAGGTGTTGCCGCTCGGCGGCAGGCCGCGGGCCGAGCCGTCGATGAAGTTCGTGTAACCAAAGATGTAGGGCATGGCTTGCCCGGCGCTGACGGCGGTCGCCTTCTTGCCGATGACGAGCGCCACCTCGGCTTCACCCTCGAAGATCGTGGCGGGCACGTCGGGGAGAACCATGGTCTCGCCGTCGCCGATGACGGAGTTGGGGGACTTGTGGAACGCGTTGATGGGCGCCGGCTCGGAGCGGGTCCCGTCTTCCATGTAGTTCACAGCCATGGCGACGATGTTGTACGGCTTCGGCAGGGGGGGTCTGATCCTGACCTGACTGACGGGTTTGCCCTGGCCTCGGGCGGCCGCGCCGTCCAGGCGTTCTTTATAGTCGGCGAATCGCTCGATCAACCCGCTGATCAGATTGTGCGGGCCAGTATGCGGTATGTCCTTGACCGCGTCCGACACGTCGACCACGGCGTCGCCCTTGAGCACACCCAGCTTGAACTCGTCGAAGAAAAGAAGCTTCATGGTTCCCCTCCCGCGGGTTGGTCTGACGCCAGACTATAGCAGCGTTCACGCGGCCGTGACAGAGGGCAGATCCTGGCTGGACAAGGTAAAGCCCACGTCCTATTCTCCCCGGACGAGGAGGTGCGGGCATGATGGGACGGGTCGCGGTGCTCAAAGCCTACGGCGGTGATTTCGAGCTGCGCGAGTACCCGGTTCCGGATCCGGAGCCGGGCGCCATCCTGATCCGGTTGACGCGCGCCGGCATCTGCGGGTCCGACCTCCACATCTGGCGCGGCGAGATGAAGGAAGTCTACGGCGCGCTGCCGCGCGATCTCACCTTCGGCCACGAGATGTGTGGCCGCGTCGAGCGCCTCGGCACCGGCATCACCGTCGACTCCGTCGGGCACCCGCTGGGTGAGGGCGACCGGGTCGCCTTCCTCTATTTCTTCCCGTGCGGGCGCTGCCCCGTGTGTCTGCGGGACGAGATGGGGAGCTGCCCGCGCAAGGGCCGCGCGAACCGAGTGGCGGGGACGGCGCCCTATTTCAACAACGCGTACGGCGACTATTACTACCTCCGGCCGGGCGCGTCCGTGTTCCGCATCCCCGATGAGATCTCCGACGACATCGCCACGCCCGCCAACTGCGCCCTCGCCCAGGTGATCTACGGGCTCACGCGCGCCGACCTCCGGCAGGGCGACACCGCCGTGATCCAGGGCGCCGGTGGCCTCGGCCTCAACGCGGTCGCGGTGGCCCGCGACATGGGCGCGGACCGCGTCATCGTCCTCGATCGTGTGGCCTCCCGCCTCGAGCTGGCGCGCGCCTTCGGGGCCGACTACGCGCTGAGCCTCGTCGATCTCCCGACGCCCGAACGCCGCATCCAGGCGGTCATGGACCTCACCGGCGGCTTCGGCGCCGACGTCGTCGCGGACTTCGTCGGGTATCCGGAGGTTGTGCCCGAGGGCCTCAGGATGCTGCGCGGCGGCGGCTGCTACCTCGAGGTCGGGTCGATTGCGCCCGGCAACGTCTTCTCGTACGATGCGACGGCTCTCGTCCGCGGCAGCGCGCGCCTCGTGGCCACCTCGAACTACTCGCCGTGGGCGCTCGCCCAGGCGCTCATCTTCCTGCGCCGCAATCTCGGCCGCTTCCCGTACGAGCGCCTCGTCTCCCACGTGTTCCCGCTGGCGCGAATCACCGAGGCGTTCCAGGAGGCGGACTGGATGCAGCGCGGCGGCGACGGCCTGCGCATCTCTCGCGCCGCCCTGTCGATGACCGACTGACCCGCACGCGCTGAGGGCAATTGGAGAGAGGAGCCGACCTCATGGCACGACCCGTCCAAGTCTCGCTCCGGATTCCGGGGACGTCACCGATGCCGGAGCTGATCCGGCTGATCCAGGAC
>JAHFDK010000229.1 GCA_023249095.1 Candidatus Rokuibacteriota bacterium
GCATCACCGCCTCCGTCCTCGCGCTCGGGCTCTACGCGCTCGGACGGTCCGACGTCGCGGTCTACGACGGCTCCTGGACGGAATGGGGCGGTCGGGCCGATACCCCGGTGGAGCGCTAGCGGGCCGCGTCGAGCTCCGCCTGCGCCCGCTCGACCCAGAACGTCATGCCCATCGCGGTGAACTTCGTCATTGCGGCGCCGATATGCTCGCGCGCCAGGTCGCGCTCACCTGCTCGCCGGTGCAACTGGCCCAGGCCGAGGAAACACTGAGCGGCCAGTGGCCGCATCTGAAGTATCTCGGCCAGGTCGAGCGCCCGGCGGTACGCGGCCTCCACCGCCAGGACGTCAGGCTTCTCCGCCTCGGCCTCGATGCCGGCGAGCAGGCACCGGACGTACGCCTGCTGGCCGCGCTCCTGCCGGTCCTCGGCGAGGTGGAGCGCGCGACGGGCATGCTCCCAGGCGGTGTCGCGCCGGCCGGCCAGGAGGTGCGCCTGTCCGAGCCACCCGAGCCAGAGGGCCTGGTTGGCAACGAGCCGCATCGAGACGGCCCGCTCGACCGCCTGTTCCAGCATCGTGACACTCCCGTCGATCCGTCCGGCAAGCGCGTAGGCCGCACCGAGCGGTGCCGTGATGAAGGGAACGAAGAACGGAATGTTCTCGAGCCGCGCGAGCACGAGTCCTTGTTCCAGGGCCGGAATCGCGCGGTCAGGGCACCCCCGGATCAGGTGGAGGATTCCGAGACCGAAGAACGCTTGAGAGCGACTGTACGCGTGGTCCCCGGACACCGCGATCTCGACGGCTTCCTCGCCGACGGCGGCGGCTTCGTCGAAGTCGCCCAGCTCCGCCAGTGTCCAGGCGAGCCACGAGCGCGCCCACACCGACGGGAACGCGGCCATCTCGAAACGCTCGTGAACGAGGGCGCCGCCGAGCGTGGCGACGACCTGGCGGAAGATATCGGCGGCCCGCCCGTAGTTGCCCAGTGAATGATTCGCCTGCGCGAGCCGGCAGCTCCCCATGACGCGCATACTGAAGTTGCCGAAGGACGCGGCGATCGCGAGGTCGCGCTCCGACGCCCTGATCGCCTGGTCGTACTCGCCCCTCCACCAGAGCTGGCCGGCGCTTTCCTGACTCGAGCCCATTACATCATCGATCTCCGCCGGTGACGCCACCTCCACCAGATCGCGCAGGTGAGCGATCGCCTTGCTCCAGACTTCGCCCCGGAAGGCGTGGTGGACGAGCCGGTCGCGATGCTCGGCCAGCGCGTTCGGGAAGAGGCGCTCGATCGCGTCGACGACCTGCGCGTGCAGCGCGCGTCGTCGCTCGTGCAACAGGCTTCCGTACGCAACTTCGTGGGTCAGCGTGTGCTTGAACGTGTACTCGACCTCGGGAAAGAGTCGCGTCTCGTAGATGAATTCCGCCGACTGCAGCCGCCCGAGCGCCTGCGGCAGGTCGTGCTCGGGGAGGCCGGCGATCGCGTGAAGCAGCGCCTGCGGCACGTCCTTGCCAATGACCGACGCCGATTGCAGCAGGCTCTTGTCGTCCGGCGGCAGACGGTCGATCCGCGCGGCGAGGATGGCCTGGACCGTCTCGGGCAGCTGGACGACCTGGACGGCCTTCGCGAGCCGATACGCGCCTCGTTCCCCGGCGAGCACTCCTGTCTCCGCGAGCGCGCGCACGCTCTCCTCGAGGAAGAAGGGGTTGCCCTGCGCGCGCGTGATCAGGAGGGACCTCAGCGGCGCGAGCTCCAGGTCCGCGCCCAGGAGGACCTCAACGAGCGCCTCGGCCGACGCCGGCGCCAGCGGGTCGAGACGGACCTGGCCGTAATAGGTCTTGCCGCCCCAGCCGTGCCGGTACTCGGGCCGATAGTTCACCAGAAGAAGGAGGCGATGCGACGGCAGGCTCTCGACCAGGTTCTCGAGCAGCGCCTGCGTGTCGGCGTCGATCCAGTGGAGGTCCTCCAAGACGAGCAGCAGCGGTTGCGCCTGGCTCTCGCGCAGCAGAACGCGCCTGACCGCGTCGAGGACGCGCTGCCGCTGCTGGTCGGCGCCGAGACTCTTCCATCCCGCATCCACGGGCAAGTCGAGAATGGCCTGGAGAGCTGGAAGCGCGGGCCGGAGAGCCTCGTCGAGCGTCAGGAGCTTACCGGTCAGCTTCTCGCGCACGCGGCGCGCATCATCCCGATCCTCGACGCCCAGATAGGACTTCATCAACTCGATGATGGGCAGGAACGGCGCGGCCTTGCCGTAGGACACCGCGCTCGACTCGAGGACGAGCCACCCGTCCATTCGGTGCGAGTGGATGAGCTCCAACACGAGCCGCGACTTGCCCACACCGGGCTCGCCGACGACCGCGACGACTTGCCCGTGCCCGGCAAGGGCGCGCTCGAGAGCGGCCCGCAGCTGCTCGAGCTCGGCCTCGCGTCCGATGAAGCGCGTGAGACCCCGAACGGCCGACACCTGCAGCCGCGTCCGGCTCGGTGCGGCGCCGAGCAACTCGAATACCTCCACCGACTCGGCGAGACCGCGGACCGGCACCAGGCCAAGCGACCGCACTCGCACGTAGCCCTCGACGAGCCGCAGGGTCGCGGGCGTCAAGAGGCTGGAGCCTGGCTTCGCCATCTGCTCCATGCGGGCGGCGAGATGGGTGGTCTGGCCGACAGCGGTGTAGTCCATGTGGAGATCGCTTCCGATCGAGCGAACCACCACGTCGCCGGAGTTGAGCCCGACCCGGATCTGCACGGGGACGCCGTACGTGCGCTGGATCTCGTCGGCATACTGGCCCACGCGCTCCTGCATTCGCAAGGCCGCGTAGCAGGCCCGAGCGGCATGATCCTCGTGCGCGAGCGGCGCGCCGAAGAGGGCCATGATCCCGTCACCCATGACCTGGTTGACGGTGCCCTCGTAGTGGTGCACGGCTTCCATCATGCGCTCGAGGACGGGGTCGAGAAGCTGGCGCGCCTCCTCGGGATCGCGGTCGGCCAGCAGCTCCATCGAGCCCTTGAGGTCCGCCAGAAGGATGGTGACGTGCTTGCGTTCGCCCTCCAGCGCGCCGCGGGAGGTGAGGATGCGCGCGGCGAGGTGCGCAGGAGTAGAAGCCTGCGGCGCCCCGCGGACCGCCGCCGGTCTCAGCGCCTCGCCACACTCGTTGCAGAACCGGCCGCCGGGAGCGTTGACGTGCCCACACGCCGGACACCGGAGCTCCAGCGAGGCTCCGCAGTTGCTACAGAACTTGGCGGCTGGCGGGTTCGGCTGTCCGCACCGCGGGCACGACATCGGACCCGGCGGCGCGGCGCGCCGGCTACGACCCTTCCTTCACTTCGATGATCTCGTCGGCGACAAGCCCGTGGGCCTCGCGGTGGACCGCCGCGGCCGCCTCCTTGCTCGGAGCCTCCACGAGGCAGAACACCTTGCCCGTGCCCTCGTCGTACCAGTAACGCAGGTAGTGGACGCCGTACTTGTGCTGGACCTCGAGGTCCTTCTGATGCGCGTGACCCAGCGCTTCGGCTTTCAATCCATCAATCTTGTTGTGCACGTCGAGATACAGTGGCATCGACGCCCCCTTACATGCTTGTCAGCGTGATCGGAGTGTAGGCAATCCGCGCGAGAGGGTCAAGCGACGGGCTCATTGGCGCCAGGACGCCGGGCGGGACCCTCGATCGCGCTCCTCGCGACCCTCAATCGCAGTAGAGCTCGACCGTGTAACCGTTCGGGTCTTCGATGTAGATCGCGGTGCTACCGCGGCGGCCGTGGACCCGGACACCCGCTTCCTTGACGCGCGCGCAGACCTTCGTCCAGTCGGCGCGCGAGAAATGCAGGCCGAAGTGGTCGAACCCGCCCGCGTCCGGATCGAATCTGGCCCGCGTCCCGACGAAGTTCAGGAGATCCTGCCCACCGGGCGTCTCGAGGAAGATCATCCCGTCGTGGGGAAACGCGCGCTTGAGACCGAGGATGTCGACGTAGAAGCGCTCGGTGGTCGGAAGATCACGCGTCTTGAGGGCCAGATGACGAAGCCCACGATTCATCACGGCTCCACGGGCCCGACGCCCTTGAACACGAACCGTTGCGCGCGCTTACCGCTGTCCACCTCGGCGGTGTAGATGTTGCCCTTCGAGTCCACGGCCAGGTTGTGGACCCAATGGAAGTTGCCGGCCTGGCGGCCGTTCCGGCCGAACTTCGCGACGACCTTGCCGTTCTCGCGCAGGAGCGTCCACACGTGGTTGTTCTCGCCGTCGGCGTTGTAGAGCCAAGCCTGCGGCGCATCGTGGGAGACGTCGAGGTCCCAGACCGAGCCGTTGCCGCGCGTCGTGGGCGCGACGATGAATTCTTTGACGAACGTCCCGTCCTTTTTGAAGACCTGGATGCGATTGTTCATCCGGTCGCACACGTAGAGGAGACCATCTCTGGCGAGCCGCACGCAATGCACCGGATTGCCGAAGGGCTTGACGCCCGCCTCCCCGGGCGGCCGGCCGTTGGCGCCCCAGTGGCGCTTGTAGGCGCCGGTCTGCGCATCGAAGACGATCACGCGATGATTCTTGTAGCCGTCGGCGACGAACAGCTCGTTCGTCGCCGGGTCCACGTTCATGTTCGCCGGACGCCCGAGGTGCGCCGTGTCGTTGTCGCCACCCGTCACGTCAGCCTTGCCGACCTGGAGCAGGAACTTCCCGCCCGGTGTGAACTTCAAGACCTGGTGGTCCTTCTGATCGTTGCCGCCGATCCACACGTTGTCCTGATAGTCCACGAAGATCCCGTGCTCGTTCAGGGGCCAGTCGTAGCCCGCCCCCGGCCCGCCCCACGAGCGGAGGAGGTTGCCGTCGGCGTCGAACGCGAGCACTGGCGGCGCCGGCGCGCAGCAGAGGGAGCGCGGCGGGTTCAGGGTGGCGCCGCGCTCGTCCTCGGTGAGCGAGCGGGGGCGCTGGATGACCCACACGTGGTCATGACGATCCGCCGCCACGCCCGCGGCCTGACCCATGAGCCAGTTGTTCGGCAACGGCTTCGGCCACCAGGGATCCACCTGGAACCGCGGCGCGACCCCGTCCGCTGGACGTTGCGCCGTCACGGATCCGGTGAGCACGAGGGCGAGTCCGCCGAGCGTCGTGAGCGCCAGCGCGGCGGCGACGATTCCGAGACGACGACGGGTCGTCATGGGCCTGCCTCCTCGAGGCCGAAGACCTTGGCCAGGAGCTCGTAGGACCGGCGCCGGGCCTTCGGGTCATGGGTGATCGTGACGATGATCAGTTCGTCCGCCTCGTACTCGGCGGCGAGCGCCTCGAGCCGTTCGCGCACTTGCTCGGGAGCGCCTGCCACCGTGCGCCGGTGCGCGTGCCGGAGGATGGCGCGCTCGCGCTCCGTGTACGGGTACGACTCGGCTTCCTCGACCGAGGGATAGCGGCCGGGGCGCCCGGTGTACAGGCGAACGATGAAGAGCTCGCGGCTCTTCGCCAGGCGCTGCGCCTCCGCCTCGGTGTCCGCGCAGACCACGAACACCGCGGCACTCGCGCGGGGCGCGTTCAAGCAGGCCGACGGACGAAATTGCCCCCGGTAGGCGCGCGTGACCTCGGCGCCACCCTCCTGGTTGATGAAGTGCGCGAACGAGAAGCCGGTGCCGAAGTGCGCGGCGAGCGCGGCGCTCTGGTCGCTCGAGCCGAGAAGCCACACCTCCGGCGCCGTGGGCCCGGTCGGCATCGCGAGCACGTGCGCGTAGGGGTGACCCTCCGGCAAGGTACCGTGAAGGAAACCCACGAGGTCGGCGACTTGCTGGGGAAAGGACTCGGGGCTCGCGCCGTCTCGGAGCGCTCGGGCCGTCACCTGGTCGCTCCCGGGCGCGCGGCCGATTCCGAGATCGACACGACCGGGGAAGAGCGTCTCGAGCACGCGAAAGCTCTCGGCGACCTTGAGCGGGCTGTAGTGCTGGAGCATGACGCCGCCCGAGCCCACGCGGATCCGCGAGGTGCGGGCCGCGACCTGGCCGATCAGCACCTCGGGGCTCGAGCCCGCCAGCCCTGGTGTCGCGTGGTGCTCGGCGAGCCAGTAGCGGTGGTAGCCGAGCCGATCGCACGCCTCGGCCAGGTCGAGCGTCTCGTGGATGGCGTCGGCCACGGCGCCGCCGCTCCGCACCGGCGATTGATCGAGCACGCCAAGCCGGAGCATCTAGTTGATCCGCTTCTCCTTGCCCTTCCACTCCTTCTCGCGCAGGACGAACTTCTGCACCTTGCCGGTCGACGTCTTCGGCAGGTCGCCGAACTCCACCTCCGCGGGGCACTTGAAGTGGGCGATGTGCTTGCGGCAGAACTCGATGATCTCCGGCGCGGTCGCCTTCTGTCCCGGCTTGAGCGTGACGAAGGCTTTGGGGCGCTCACCCCATTTCTCGTCCGGGACCGCGACCACCGCGCACTCCAGCACCGCCGGGTGCCGGGCCACCGCCTGCTCGACCTCGATCGTCGAGATGTTCTCACCGCCGGAGATGATGATGTCCTTCTTCCGGTCGCGCAGCTCGACGTAGCCGTCGGGATGCCACACCGCGATGTCGCCCGAGTGGAACCATCCGCCGCGGAACGCCTCGGCCGTCGCCTCGGCCTGCTCGAAGTACCCCATGGCGGCGTTGTTACCGCGCATGATGACCTCGCCGAGGGTTGCCGCGTCTCGCGGCACGTCGTTCATGCTGTCGTCGACCACCCGCACCAGGTCGAAGAGCGCGTAGCCCTGGCCCTGGCGAGCGGCCAGACGCGACTGCTCGTCGAGCGGCAGCGCGTTCCACTCCTCGTGCCACGCGCACACCGTGTGTGGGCCGTAGGTCTCGGTGAGCCCGTAGACGTGCACGGGTCGGAAGCCGAACTCCTTGAGCCGGCCGAGCAGCGTCGGCGAGGGCGGCGCCCCGGCGACGCACACGGTCACGGGACGGGCGAGCTTGTGAGCCCTGGGGTCGTTGACAACCCCGATGTGGACGGTCGGGGCGCCGTTGTAGTGGGTGACTCCCTCCTGGTCGATCATCTCCCACACGCGCCCGGGCTCGACGCGGCGCAGGCAGATGTGCGTGCCCGCCACCGCGGTCACGCCCCACGTGAAGCACCAGCCGTTGCAGTGGAACATCGGCAGGGTCCAGAGGTAGCGGGTATCGAAGCTCATCTGGGACTCGATCACCTCACCCAGCGCATTGACCCACGCACCGCGGTGCGAGTACATCACACCCTTCGGCCGGCCCGTCGTGCCCGAGGTGTAGTTGATGGCGAGCATCTCCTCTTCGTTCTCGAGCCAGCTCTCCACGGGCACCGACGCGCCCCCGGCCAGGAAGTCCTCGTAGGGATCGCCCGGCCCTCCGGTATCGTCCACTCTCACGACGCGGACGCCGGTGAGGTCCAGCGACTTGACGAGAGGCTCGAGCTCGGCGTCGACGAAGAGGAATCTCGCCCCGGAGTGCTTCAGGATGTAGCCGATCTCCTCCGAGCTGAGCCGCGTGTTGATGGCGACGAGGACGCCGCCCGCGGCCGGCACGCCGAAGTGCGCCTCGAGCATCGCGGGGATGTTCGGGCACAGGAACGCCACCCGGTCGTGCTTGGCGAGGCCCACCGCGCGCAGGGCCGAGGCGAGTCGATTCACGCGCTCGGCGAGCTCACGGTACGTGCACCGCCGCGCTCCGTGCACGACGGCAATCTTGTCGGGGAACACGCACGCGCTCCGGGTGAGGAAGCTCACCGGGGAGAGTTCAGTGCGATAGACGTGACGAAACTCGCTCATGGGCGGCGCTCCTCCGAACAGGCTGGCGCCAGTTTACCCCATGAGTTCACGCCCACGGCGGGCCGGCCGGGAGGTCCGGAAGGGGGACGAAGCTCCTCCGAGCTCTTTACCGCGGCTGCGGCGTCAGGCGCAGGTAGGGTTTCAGTGCACGCCAGCCGTTCGGGAACTTCGCACGCGCTTCCTCGTCGCTGACCGCGGGGACGATGATCACGTCCTCGCCCTGCTTCCAGTTGACGGGCGTCGCCACCCGGTGGGCGTCCGTGAGCTGGAGCGAGTCGATGACGCGCAGGATCTCGTCGAAGTTCCGGCCGGTGGTCTGCGGATAGGTGATCATCAATCGGATCTTCTTCTTCGGGTCGATCACGAAGACCGTCCGCACGGTGTAGACCTCGTCGTGCGCCGGATGGATCATGCCGTAGAGCCCGGCCACCTTGCGATCCGGGTCGGCGATGATCGGGAAGTTGGGCGCGTGCCCTTGCGTCTCCTTGATGTCGGCGGCCCAGCCCTTGTGCGAGTCGACGGGATCGATCGAAAGGCCGATTGCCTTCACGCTTCGCTTGTCGAACTCCGGCTTGAGCCGGGCCACGTAGCCGAGCTCGGTCGTGCAGACCGGCGTGAAGTCACGCGGGTGCGAGAAGAGAATGGCCCAGCCGTTGCCGACCCAGTCGTGAAAGCTGATCGGCCCGTCGGTCGAGACGGCGGTGAAGTCGGGCGCGGTGTCTCCGAGTCTCAGGCTCATCGGATTCCTCCGGTGCCGGTCGCCACCCGGACGATGTAGTCCGCGAACCGCGGGAAGGGGTCGAAGCCCAGCACTGCGGGCGCGTTGGCGACGAAGTTGGATGTGGCGTTGACGTCGTAGAAATAGACACGGCCGTCGGTGCGGCCGACCAGATACTCGATCCCGCCGACGTCGATCGACGCCGCGCGGGCCAGGGCGCGCGCTTGCTCGACCACCGCCGGCGGAGCCTCGTCGCGCATGACGCTGAGCCCCGGCTTCGCCTCGACGGGACAGGCGCCGAGGTCGGCGCTCGGGGGCGATTCGGGGACCCGGCAGATGTCGGCCGGGCAGAGATTGAAGTCGGACGCGGTGCGGACGATCCGGATCGCGTAGAGGTAGCGGTCGTCCATTACCTCGATGCGCACGATCGCGTCCTCCTCCGACTCGACGTACTCCTGAACCAGGGCCGTCCCGTCCGGGCCGAAGTCGAGCGTGGCGTTCCTCGCCTCGAGCTCGGCGCGCGAGTCGAAGCGCTCGATGAGCGCGCCGGAGCCGCCGACGTTCGGTTTGACGAGGAGCGGGAAGCGAAGCTCTCCGCTCGCCTTGAGTACCTGGTCGCGATGGTTCACGATGATGGTCCGAGGATAGTGTACGCCCAGCCGCTCGAAGAGCCCGATCTGGAGCGCCTTGGACTTCTCGAACCGGTACGCGCGGACGGGATTGATGACGGGTACGCCGAGCCCCTCCCAGTGGGCCAGCAGCGCCTCGGCGTAGAACAGCACGGCGCCGTGGCCACGCCGATGAGACGAGGGGCTCGTGCGATTCACGATGACCGAGTAGCGCGGGACGCGGGCGCGCGGGTCGAAGGCGTGGTTCGAGTGGTCGATCTTCTCGAACGGCAACCGGCGGTGCTGGAGCTCGGCGATGAGCCGGGCCGACCACTCGGGATGCTCGTCGAGGATGCCGATCGGTGTCGAGAGCCGGACACTCACTGGGCCACCTCCATAGGGACACGGTTGTCGTCGAACCACTCGAGCCGGTCGCGCAGCGCGACGACCTCGCCGATCACGATCACGACGGGCGGCTCGAGCCGCGCGCGCGCCGCCAGGGCCGCGATGTCGCCGAGGGTGCCGGTGATCGTCTCCTGGACGTTCGTGGTCCCCCAGCGCACGAGGGCGACGGGCGTCGCCGCCGGGCGCCCGTGCTCGATGAGCTCGCGCGCGATCCGGGGCAGGCTCTTCACGCCCATCAAGACCACGAGCGTGTCGACGGCCCGCGCCAGCCGCGACCAGTCGACGCTCGACTCGCGCTTGCAGGCTTCTTCGTGACCGGTCACGACCGCGAACGAGGAGGCGACGCCCCGGTGAGTGAGCGGGATTCCCGCGTACGCCGGGACGGCGACGGCCGAGCTGACGCCGGGGACGACTTCGAACGGAATCCCGGCGCGCGCCAACGCGTCGGCCTCCTCGCCGCCCCGTCCGAAGACGAACGGGTCGCCGCCCTTGAGCCGCACGACACGGCGCCCGCGCCGCGCGTGCATGATCAGGAGCGCGTTGATCCGCTCCTGCGGCAGCGTGTGATGGTCGGACGCCTTGCCTGCGAAGATGCGCCGCGCGCGCGGCGCCGCGTCCAGAAGGCGTGGGTCGACCAGCCGATCGTAGACGACGACGTGGGCCCGCCGCAGCAGCTCGAGGCCGCGCACCGTCATGAGCCCG
>JAHFDK010000031.1 GCA_023249095.1 Candidatus Rokuibacteriota bacterium
GGCCAGGCCGTGCCGTCCGTGGAGTCGGCTCGGCCGAACCCCGGCGTGATGCCCGGGATCTTGTCGTCCATGTGCCGCGGCGTCAACGCGTACACGATCGGCGTCCCGTAGTCGAACGTGGCCACCGCGCCGTCGCGCTTGAGCCGCTCGTAGGCCTCCACGCCGCGGTCCACCGTGTACCCGTGCTCGATCTCCGTGTACTCGAGCTTGTGGCCGAGCACGCCGCCCTTCTTGTTGACGAGGGCCACGTAGTCGGTCAGGCCGGGGCAGATCTCCACCCCGACGACCTTGGTCGCCCCGGTGCGGTCGCACTGTCCGCCGAACTTGATGACGTGACTGGCCATCGCCGGCACCACGAACGCCGTCGCCAGCACGACGGTCAGAACCGCTGTCAACCATCCCCTGACTTTCATGTCGCCCTCCTTGTCAGTGGCACGACAGGATCGAACGCCCGATCCCCTCAATATGAAAACGGCCACAGGCGGAAATACCGCTTCACGTTGCCCCACATCCGGAAGAGCCCCTCCGGCTCGATGGCCAGGAACAGGATGATCAGCCCGCCGAAGATGATCAGTCTGAGGTTCGCCAGGAAGTCGGCGATCGCCGCGTACTGGAAGCCGAAGAGGGCGGCCCCGCCCTCGACCACGTACACGAGCACGATCGGGAGCAGGGTGATGAAGACGGCGCCGAAGACCGAGCCCAGCACGCTGCCCAGTCCGCCGATGATGATCATCGCCAGGTACGACACCGAGGTGGCGAGCGTGAAGTGCTCGTAGTTGGCGATCTTGAGATAGTAGGTCCACAGAGCGCCGGCCACCCCCGCGTAGAAGGAGCTGACGGCGAACGCGAGGAGCTTGTAGCGGAAGATGTCCACGCCGATGATCTCGGCCGCGACGTCGCGGTCGCGGACGGCGATGAACGCGCGACCGACCCGGCTCCGCACGAGATTCAGGGCCGCCACGTAGGCGACGATCGCGACGGGCAGCACCATGAAGTAGCGCCGATACTCGCTGTTGATCTCCCAGCCGAGGAACGTGGGCGTCGGCACGTAGAGGGTCGATTGCACGCCGCCGCTGATCCAGGTGCTGTGGTTGATCGTCCACTCGATGATGAACTGGCCGGCCAGCGTGGCGATGGCGAGGTAGAGGCCCTTGATGCGGAGCGAGGGGATGCCGAAGAACGCTCCGACCAGAGCCGCCACCGCCCCTCCTGCCGGCAGACCCACCCAGAAGGGCAGACCGAGCCTCACGGTAACCAGGGCGGCCGTGTAGGAGCCCACCATCATGAAGGCGCCGTGGCCGAGCGAGACCTGCCCGGTATAGCCGACGAGGATGTTGAGCCCGATGGCACCGATGCTCGCCAACAGCATGAGGTTGGCGAGCGACATGGCGTGGCTGTCGAGGGCAAGCGGGAGCAGAATCAGGATCGCGACCGCGCCCAGAGTGGAGTAGCGGGCGAGCGGCAGCGGGTAGAGGGCCATGTCGCCCTCGTAGTTCGTCTGGTACACGCCGCACTCGCGGTTGATCATCTGGCTATTGCCCTCAGACCCGCTCGATGATCTCGCGCCCGAAGAACCCGTACGGCCTGACCATCAAAGCGAGGATCATGAGGACGTAGGGCAGGAAGTCCTTCGTGCCCCCGCCCACGTAGGGATCGACGTAGCCGGCGGCCACACTCTCGACCGCGCCGATGATGAGGCCCCCGACCACGGCGCCCGGGACGCTGTCGAGGCCACCGAGGATGACGGCCGGGAAGACCTTGAGGCCGACCAGCGCGAGCTGGGTGTCCACGCCGATGAGGTTGCCCCACAGGACGCCACCGAGAGCGGCCGCCAGCCCGGCGATGGCCCACGAGAGCGCGAAGATGAAGCGCACGTTGATGCCCACCGCCATCGCCGCCTGCTGGTCGTTAGCGGTCGCGCGCATGGCGATACCCATTCGACTTTTTCTGAAGAACCAGACGAAGGCGACCAGGAAGACGCCTGACACGAGGGCCGCGACGAGGTTGACGGGAGAGATGTAGATCTCCCAGATCACGTACGGCTCGAGGGGGATGGGGAGCGGAATGTTCTTGGTCTGGGCGCCCCAGAGCATGGCGGCCGATCCCTGGAAGACCTGGGACAGCCCGATGGTGACCATGACCACCGAGATCACGTTCTGCCCCACCATCGGCCGCAACACGCCTCGCTCGACGATGAAACCGAGCGCGATCATCGACCCCAGCAAGACCGGCAGCGCCACGGCCAGCGGAAGCTTGTACAGGACCACGAGCGCGGCCGCGATGTAGCCGCCGAACATCACCAGATCACCCTGGGCGAAGTTGACCACGCTGGTGGCCTTGTAGATCAGGACGAATCCGAGGGCGACCAGCGCGTACATCGACCCGATCATCAGCCCGTTCACGAAGAGGTCGAAGAAGAAGGCCACGGTTACACTCCCACCGGCTCGCGCGGCCCGGCAATCCGACGGATGGCGAGCTCGGTACGGACGGTCGCCTGCCGTCCGTCCTGGTAGGTGATTACCGAGGTGACGCCGACCGCGGCCGCCTCGGCGTAGAGCGCGTTGATGATGTCCGCGTACTTCGTGGCCACGAAGCCGCGACGAACCTTGCGCGTGCGTGTGACCTCCTCGTCGTCGGGGTCGAGCTCCTTGTGCAAGAGCACGTACTTGCTGATGCGCGTCCCCTCCGGCAGGTCGCGGTTCACCCGCTCCACTTCCTCGGCAATCAGGTCGTAGACTTGCGGCTTCTGCGCGAGGTCGGTGTAGGTCGTGTAGGCGATCTTGCGCCGCTCGGCCCACTTGCCGACGTTCTCCATGTCGATGTTGACCATGGCCCCGACATAGGGCCGGTCCTGGCCGACCGCCACCGCCTCCCTGATGTAGGGGCTGAACTTGAGCTTGTTCTCGATGTACTGGGGCGCGAACTTGGTGCCGTCGGCGAGCGCCGTGACGTCCTTGGCACGGTCGATGACGATCAGGTGGCCGTCCTGGTCGAACAGCGCCGCGTCGCCGGAGTAGAGCCACCCGTCGCGGACGGTGGCGGCGGTCGCCTCCGCGTTCTTGTAGTAGCCGAGAAACACGCACGGGCTCCGGGTCAGGACCTCGCCCGCCTCCGTCAGGCGGACCTCGGTGTTGGGAAACGGCTTGCCGACGGTCCCGAGCTTGACGTCGCCGTCCCGCTGGACGCAGGAGACGCCGGTGATCTCACACTGGCCGTACACCTGCTTGAGGTTGATCCCGAGGGAGCGGAAGAAGAGGAAGATCTCCGGGCCGAGCGGGGCGCCGCCCGTGTAGGCGTAGCGGGTGCGCCGGAAGCCGAGATGATCGCGCAGCGGGGCGAAGACGAAGAACTCGCCGAGAGCGCGGAGGACGCGCAGCCGGAGCGAGAGCGGCTGCTTCTCCATCGTGCGCCGCGCCGCCTCCTCCCCGGCCGGCATGAGCCACCGGTACAGACGGCGCTTCACCCAGGACGCGTCCGCCATCTTGACCTGGACTGTGGAGACCAAGTTCTCCCAGATCCTCGGCGGCGCCACCATGAAGTGCGGACCGATCTCTCTCAGATTCTCGAGCACCGTTTCCGGACGCTCCGGGCAGTTGACCGTGCAGCCGACGATGAGCGAGGCGGCGAGCGACCAGAATGTGTCGCCGATCCAGGCCGGGGGCAGATAGGCCAACATCTGATCGGTCCGCTGGTACTTCTCGATCTCGAGGATGCCCTGGATCGCGCTGACGAAGTTTCCGTGCGAGATCATGGCGCCCTTCGGGGCGCCGGTGGTGCCGGAGGTATAGCAGATCAGCGCCATGTCGTGCGACTTCGTCGCTCGCACCAGCTCCTCGAACAGCCCGGGCCGCTCGGCGTCGAGCTTCCGTCCCGACTCTTCCAGCTGCGCGAGGCTCATGAGGAGCGGGTCGGTGTAGTGGCGGAGCCCCTTGGGATCCTCGTAGATCACCTTCGTGATCTTGGGGAGGCTCCCCTTGAGCTCGAGGATCTTGTCGACCTGCTCCTGGTCCTCGGCGAAGACGATCGTCGCGTCGGCGTGCTCGACGACGTGCTGGATCTCCCGGGCGATGGCGTCCTGGTAGACGGGGACGGGGACCCCGCCCACGACCTGCGCGGCGACCATGGCGGCGTACACCTGAGGACGGTTGTCGCTCAGGATCGCGAGCTTGTCGTCGCGCCCGAACCCCAGGCTCACGAGGCCGAGGGCGAAGGCACGGACGTGCCCGAGGTAATCCGCCCAGCTCCACTCCTGCCAGATGCCCTTCTCCTTCTCCCGAAGCGCCGACGCGGTCGGATGCTCCCGGGCGTTCTTGAGCAGGAACTGGGGAAGCGTCATCTCCGGCATGGACTCGCCTCCTACACAGTCGCCTTGGTTCCGAGGTACGCCTTGATCACCTGGGGGTGCGCCTTGACCTCGGCCGGCGTGCCCTCGGCGATCTTCTCGCCGAGGTCGAGCACGACCACGTGCTGGGAGATGTCCATGACCACGCCCATGTCATGCTCGATGAGGATGATGGTGGTCCCCCACTCGTCGTTGACGTCGAGGATGAAGCGGGCCATGTCCTCTTTCTCTTCGTGGTTCGTCCCGCCCATCGGCTCGTCGAGCAGCAGCACCTTGGGGTGGAGCGCCAGGGCTCGTCCCAGCTCCACCCGTTTCTGGAGCCCATACGGGAGCGAGCCGACCGGCCGCTTGCGGATGGCCTCGATCTCGAGGAAGTCGATGATGTCCTCGACCACGCGGCGGTGCTCAACTTCCTCCCGCCGGCCGGGACCCCAGTAGAGCATCGAGCGCAGCACGCCGTTCTTCATGTGGATGTGGCGGCCGAGCATCAGGTTGTCGACGACGGTCATGCCCCGGAAGAGCGCGATGTTCTGGAAGGTGCGGGCGATGCCTCGGCCGGCGACGCGGGCCGGCGAGAGCCGGGTGAGGTCCTGGCCCTCGAGGACGATAGTGCCGGTCTCCGGGTGAAAGACGCTGCTGATGCAGTTGAGCAAGGTGGTCTTGCCCGCGCCGTTGGGGCCGATGATGGACAGGATCTGGCCCTTCTGGACGTCGACGCTGACGCGACTCACGGCCTGGACGCCGCCGAAGGACTTGGAGACTCCTCGGATCTCGAGCTGCGTCGGCCCCGAAGTCACGACAGCCATCGCTTCCGTCGTCGGTAGTGCTTCACGTCCCGATAGCTCTTGCGCTGGCCGACGCCGGTCAGGCCCAGATAGAACTCCTTGATGTCCTCGTTCTCACTGATCGTCTTCGCGTCGCCGTCGAGCACGATCCGGCCATTCTCCATAACGTAGCCATGCTGCGCAACCTGTAATGCCATGGTCGCGTTCTGCTCGGCGAGGAGCACCGCCACCCGTTCCTCGCGGTTGAGGCGACCGACGATGTCGAAGATCTCCTTCACGAGCATCGGCGCCAGGCCCATGGACGGCTCGTCGAGCAGCATCAGCCTTGGACGCGCCATCAGCGCGCGGCCGATGGCCACCATCTGTTGCTCGCCGCCCGAGATGTAGCCCGCCTTGAACCCTCGGCGCTCGATCAGCCGCGGAAAGTAGTGATAGACGACCTCGAGATCCTTCTTCGTGGACTGGCCGTTGCGGCGCGTGTAGGCACCCGTCAATAGATTCTCCTCGACGGTCAGGTGCTCGAACACGTGCCGCCCCTCCATCACCTGCACGATGCCGTGCTTCACCACCTCGGAGGGGTTCTGCCGGTGGATCGCCCGTCCCTGGAACTCGATCGCCCCCTTGGTCACCTCGCCGCGCTCCGTCCGGAGCAGCCCCGAGATCGCCTTGAGGGTCGTGCTCTTGCCGGCGCCGTTGGCCCCGAGGAGGGCGACGATGCCCCCCTCGGGGACCGCGAGCGACACGCCCTTCAACACGAGGATCACGTGGTCGTAGATCACCTCGATGTTGCTGACCGCCAGCAGCGGCCGCGGCGCGTCGCTCGCCACCGGCGCGCCTCTACTTCTCCTTCGCGCAGTCGCGCATCGTGTAGTTGAGCTTCTTGGCCTCGGCGACGGCCTCCGCCTCGAGCTTCGGCCGCACGACGTCGCGAATCGGCTCGATCCAGTCGGAGACGACGTTCCACTTCTTGCCGTCCCACTGCTGGACGAACGCGAGGCCGTTGCCCTCGTGGTTCTCGCAGGTCACGCGGAGCGGGCGCATCATGCCCTTCATGCCCAGCTCCTCGAGGCGCTTGTCGGTGATGTTGAGGTTTTCGAAGCCCCAGCGGACCTGCTCGCCGGTGAGCGGCTTGTTGCCGTACTTGGTCATCGCCGTCCGAATAGCCTCGACGTTGAGCATCGCGTTGACGACCATCCGGTTGTAGAGCACCTCGCCGACCTTGGCCCGATCGTTGCCGTAGGCGCCCTTTCCCTTGTCGTACACGTGCTTGAAGATGTCCTGGTGCACTTTGAATTCGGCGCCGGGCGCGGTGAAGGCCATCGACTTGTAGCCCTTGGCGGCGTCGCCGGCGGGAATCACGTCGGTCTCAGTCCCCGTCCACCAGTTGCCGACCACGCGGTCCATCTTGACCCCGATACTACCCGCCTCCTTGACGGCGACCTGGTTCATGACACCCCAGCCGGAGATGTAGATCCAGTCGGGATTGAGCCGTCGGATCTGGAGCCACGTCGCCTTCTGCTCCTGGCCGGGATGGTCCACCGCCAGCAGCGTGAGTTCGAACGCGTGGCGACGCGCCAGGTCCTCGAGCGTCGGGTTCGCCTCCTTGCCGTACGGGCTGTTGTGAAAGATGTGGGCGATCTTCTTGCCCTTGAGCTTGTCCATCCCGCCTTCCTGCTGGGCGACGTACTTCACGAACGCCGAGGCCTGGCTCCAGTAGGTCATCGGGAAGTTGAACACCCACGGAAACCACCGGCCGTCGGCGGTGGCGGTCATGCCGTACCCCATCGAGTGGACGACGATCTTGTCGACGGGGGCCTTCGGGATGAGCTGGTAGGTGATGCCGGTGCTGTACGGGTTCACCAGCACGGGATTCTTCGCCTTCAACCGCTCGTAGCACTCGACGCCCTGCTTGGTATCGTACTGGTCCTCGCACTCCTCGAAGGCGATCTTGACGGTGTTGATCCCGCCGTCGCGCTCGTTGACCAGGGTGAAGTAGTCGCTGGCGCCATTGGCGATGGGAATGCCGTTGGGCGCATAGGGTCCGGTCCGGTAGACGAGCAGCGGGATGAAGATCTCGCCGGCCGCCTGCACCCTCGCGACCGAGGGGCCGGCGACGACGGTCAGCGCCAGTATCCCGACAAGCACAGCTCGCAGCGTCATCGGTGTGTCCTCCTGTGTTAGTGAGGGAACGGCCAGAGGCGCAGCTTTTCCTTGCCGATCTGCCAGAGCCGCGCCAATCCATGCGGTTCGACGATGAGGAAGAAGAGGATCAGGCCCCCGAAGATCATCAGCTCGATCTGCTTCTGCAGCGCGACCGACATGATGAGGCCAAGGCTGTGCGGCAGTCTGGTGAGGAAGATCGGCAGCAGGATGATGAACGCGGCGCCCAGGAACGAGCCCAGGACGCTTCCGAGGCCGCCGATGATCACCATGAAGAGCACGAGGAACGACTGGTTGATGTCGAAGGCGAGCGTCTCGGCGCTGCCGAGGTAGAGGAAGACCAGCTCGGCGCCCGCCACGCCGCAGTAGAAGGAGCTGATCCCGAACGCGAGCAGCTTCGTCCGGAGCGGCCGCACTCCGATGATCTCGGCGGCGATGTCCCGGTCGCGGATCGCCATCCAGGACCGGCCGATGCGACCGCGGACCAGGTTCTTGGCGACCAGCGCGAAGACAGTGACGAAGGCCAGCGCCATCACGTAGCGCGCCGCCGCCGTCGCGTTCGGGCCGGTGACGGTCACGCCGAGCACCGTCCGATCGGGTGCGGTGATGGTGCCCGACGACGCGTAGTTGGTGAACCACGCGACCTTGTTGAAGAGCCAGATCAGGAAGAACTGCGCGGCCAGCGTCGCGACGGCGAGGTAGAAGCCCTTGATCCTGAGGCTCGGGATGCCGAACAGGAGGCCGATGGCGGCCGCGGCCAGGCCCGAGAGCAGGAAGACGGCGATGATGCTGAGCCGAGGGAATGCGGTGGTCAGCTTGAACGCCGAGTAGGCGCCGACCGCCATGAAGCCTCCGGTGCCGAGCGAGAGCTGGCCGGCGTAACCGGTCAGCAGATTGAGCCCGATGGCCGCGAGCGCGTAGATCAGAAACGGGATCAGGATCGCCTGGAGCCAGTAGTCGCCGGCGACCAGCGGCGGCACCACGAACGCCGCCACCACCGCCGCCCGGACGAACACTCGGTCCTGGACGATCGGGAAGATCGCTTGGTCGCTCGCGTAGCTGGTCTTGAACCGCCCGGCCTCTCGGTAGATCACCGCATCACACGCGCTCGATGATTTTCTCGCCGAAGAGACCCTGCGGTCGCACCAGCAGGAAGGCGAGGGCCAGGACGTAGGCGAACCAGTTCTCGATGGCGCCCCCGACGAGCGGCCCCCAGTACACCTCGCCCAGCTTCTCGCCGACGCCGATGATGAGCCCGCCCACGATGGCGCCCGGCACGGACTCGAAGCCGCCGAGGATGAGCACCGGCAACGCCTTGAGCGCGATCAGTGAGAGGCTGAACTGCACGCCGCTCTTGGCGCCCCACATCAGCCCGGCGACGATCGCGACGACCCCCGCCACCGACCACACGACGACCCAGATCGTCTTGAGCGGGATGCCGATGGAAAGCGCCGCCTCGTGGTCGTCGGCGACCGCGCGCAGGGCCAGGCCGATGCGGGTCGTCTGGAAGAAGAGCGCCAGCAGCGTGACCAGGACCGCGGCCGTCACCGCCGCCGTCAGCTCGAGCTCGTTGATCTGGACCCCGCGCACGATGAACGATCGATCGGGAATGCCGATGTCGAGCTTCTTCACGTTGGCGCCCCATGCCATCTCCCCGAACCCCTCGAGGAAGAAATTCAAGCCGATGGTCGCCATGAAGAGGATGATCTGCGGCTGATTGACGAGCGGGCGCAGCACGACTCGTTCGATCGCGTAGGCCAGCCCCACCATCACCGCGGCCGTCAGGGCGAGGGCCACGACGACGGGCGCGCCGCGCTCGAGCAGCCCGACCAGCGTGAGGGCCGCGAACAGCACCATCACGCCCTGGGCGAAGTTGAACACGCCCGAGGCCTTGTAGATGAGCACGAACCCGAGCGCGACCAGCGAGTACATGAGGCCGGCGAAGACGCCACCGATCAGCACCTCGACGAGAAACGCCGGCGACCCCGCCATGTCCTTGAACGGCGCGACCAGCACCATGTAGAGCAGATCACTCATGCGCCACGCCCAGGTACGCGTCGAGGACGGCCTGGTCCTTCCGGACCTCGGCGGGCGGGCCGTCGGCGATCTTGCGGCCGTAGTCGAGCACCACCACCCGGTCGCAGATGTCCATGACCACGCCCATGTCGTGTTCGATGAGCGCGATGGTCGTCCCGAACTCGTGGTTGACGTCGAGGATGAAGCGGCACATGTCCTCTTTCTCCTCGACGTTCATGCCCGCCATGGGCTCGTCGAGCAGCAGGAGCTTGGGCTCGGCGGCGAGCGCCCGGGCGAGCTCGACGCGCTTTTGCAGCCCGTAGGGCAGACGGCCGGCCGGCGTCTTGCGGATCGCCTGGATCTCGAGAAAGTCGATGATCCGCTCCACGAAGGCCCGGTGCTCGAGCTCCTGGCGCTTGGCCGGTCCCCAGTAGAGCGCCTCGAGCAGAAAGCTCCCCCGCATTTTCAGCAATCGCCCGGTCATGATGTTGTCGAGCACGCTCATGCCCTTGAACAGGGCGACGTTCTGAAACGTGCGGGCGATGCCGAGGGCGGCGACGTCGGGCGGCTGCAGGCGCGTACGGTCCTTGCCTTCGAACGCGATCCGTCCCTCGTACGGGTGGTAGAACCCGCTGACGGCGTTGAGCAACGTCGTTTTGCCGGCGCCGTTCGGGCCGATGATGGCCACGATCTGGCCACGCCCGACGCTCAGACTCACCTGGTTGACCGCGATCAGCGCGCCGAACCGCACGCTCACGCCGTCGACCTCGAGCACCGGCCCCGCGGGCGCGGGGTGGCTCACCGCGCCGCCTGGGCGGAGAAGACGTCGACGTCGCGGATGCTCACGTCTGCGCGCATGGTGCCGGTACGGCCGTCTTCGTACGTCACCTTCGCCTCGACCTGGACACGGTCCTGCCCGGAGTAGAGCGCCTCGATGAGTGGCGCGTACTTCTGCGCGATGTAGGCCCGACGCACCTTGCGTGTCCGCGTGATCTCCTCGTCGTCCGGATCCAGCTCCTTGTGCAGGATCAGGAACCGCCTCACCTGGGCGCCGCGCAGGACCTCGTCCTCGGCGAGGCTTCGGTTCACGCGCTCCACCTCACGGTGGATCAGCTCGTAGACCTCCGCCTTCTGGGCCAGGTCGGCGTAGCTCGTGTATGCAATGTTCCGGCGCTCCGCCCAGTTCCCCACGGCCGCGAGATCGATGTTGATGAACGCCGTCACGCAGGGCCGCCCCTGACCGATGCAGACGGCCTCGCGGACGTAGGGCGAGAACTTGAGCTTGTTCTCGAGGAACTTGGGGGCGAAGATCGTCCCGTCGGCCAGGCGGCTCACGTCCTTTGCCCGATCGATGATCTTCAGGTGGCCGTCGTGGTCCAGGAAGCCGGCGTCACCGGATCGGATCCAGCCGTCTTCCAGGGTCTGTCGCGTGGCCTCCGGGTTCTTCGCGTAGCCTTGAAAGACGCCCGGGCTCCGAAACAGCACCTCTCCCTCGCCCGAGATGCGGATCTCGACGTCCGTGATCGGCGTTCCCACGGTGTCCAGTCGCACGTCACCGTCCCGCTGGATGGTGACGAATACGCTGGCCTCGGTCATGCCGTAGAGCTGCTTGACGTTGACGCCCAGGCCGCGGAAGAAGAGGAAGATCTCCGGGCCGATGGCCTCGCCGGCGGTGTACGCGCGGCGGACGCGCGAGAAGCCGAGATTGTCCTTCAGCGGACCGTAGACGAGGATGCTCCCCAGCAGGTAGAGCAGCCGCTGCCAGAGGGGAACCGCCTGCCGGCCAAGGCGCTTGCGCTCGATGTCCTGCGCCAGGCGCAGGAAAAAGTGGACCATCGCGCGCTTCGGTCGCCCCGCGTCCTCGACGCGGATCATGACCCCGGTCAGGATGCTCTCCCAGATACGCGGTGGGCCGAAGAAGTAGGTCGGGGCGATCTCCTTCAGGTCCGAGAGGACGGTCACCGGGCTCTCCGGACAGTTGATGGTGAACCCCATGATGATCGCCTGCGCGTAGGAGAAGATGTGGTCACCGACCCACGCCATCGGCAGATACGACAGGACTTCCTCGTCCTGGTCCAGGCCCTCGCAACGCGCCGCGTTGCGCGCGGTCGCGATCAGGTTCCGGTGGGACAGCATGGCGCCCTTCGGCGCGCCAGTGGTGCCCGAGGTGTAGCAGAGGATGGCGACGTCATCCGCGGCGCCCCGGGCGACCTCGTCGTCGAAGTGCGTGGGATGACCCACCTCGAACTTCGTCCCCAGCTCGCAGAGCTCGGCCAGGCTCACGAGGCCGGGCTCGCTATAGGCGCGCATCCCGCGCGGATCATCGTAGACGACGTGCTGGAGGTGCCGGCAGCGCGCCCTCACGCTCAGAAGCTTGTCCACCTGCTCCTGATCCTCGACGACGGCGAACCGGACCTCGGCGTGATCGACGATGTAGTCGAGCTCCTTCTCGATGGAGTCCTGGTAGATCGGCACCGGGACGCCGCCCAGCGCCTGGGCCGCCATCACCGCCCAGTAGAGCTGGGGGCGGTTATCGCCGACGATGGCGACGCGGTCGCCGCGCGCGAAGCCGAGGGAGGCGAGGCCGAGCGCGATGAGGCGCGCCTGCTCGAAGTACTGGGACCACGTGTACGCCTGCCAGATCCCGAAGTCTTTTTCCCGGATCGCGACCTTGTTTCCGAGGCGTCGCGCGTTGAGCCGAACGAGCTTCGGGAACGTATCGTGCTCAGGGTCGAGTGCCTGAGCGTCGGTGCTTTTCGCAACTGCCGCCAAATTGCCTCCGGGACGGTCTGTGTTACTGCCGCAAGGGTGGGTAGAGCCGAACGGAGCCGGATCGCGTCTGCTTCTCAGGCCTCCCTCGGCTCACGGCCCCGCTACAGGCGAGAGTCTAGCCAAAGCACAGTGGTTGTGTCAAGAAATTGACCGGGATAACGAGGACTTACGGAACGCCGATTACTTCGCCGCGGACTCGATCAAGGGCAGGCAGAAGTAAACGGCGAAGGCCGCGCAGGCGAGGTAGGTCATCCAGTGCAGCTCGCGGCCCCGACCGCGGAGGAGCTTGATCACGGCGTAGGTGACGAACCCGGCCCCGATCCCGTTGGTGATCGACCAGAGCGCCGCGCATCCGGCGCGCCATCAGAGGACCTTTTGTCATTTTCGGAACTTCTGAAAGTCGACCGGCCGCTTCTCGACGAACGCGTTCCGGCCCTCCATCGCCTCCGCCGTCTGGTAGTAGAGGCCGAGCGCGGTGTGGGCGAACTGCGCCACGCCGGCCCGCTGCTCGGAGTCGATATTGAACGACTGCTTGGCGAGCGCGAGCGCCGTCGGGCTCTTGTCGAGGAGCTCGGCGCACCATTTCTCCACTTCGGCGCGGAGCTCTCTGAGCGGGACCACCCGGTTGACGAGACCCATCTCGAGAGCCTCCTGCGCCGAGTACTGGCGGCAGAGGTACCAGATCTCCCGCGCCTTCTTCTCGCCGACGACGCGGGCGAGGAATCCGGTGCCGTGGCCCGCGTCCACACTGCCGACACGCGGCCCGGTCTGGCCGAAGACGGCGTTCTCGGAGGCGATCGAGAGGTCGCAGAGCAGGTGCAGGACGTGGCCGCCGCCGATCGCGAACCCGTTGACCATCGCGATGACCGGCTTCGGGATGTGGCGGATCGAGCTGTGCAGGGCCTCGACGTCCATCGGGCGATTGAAGGGTCGGCTCGCGGCTCCGGCGCCTTCGGCGCCCGGGGCGTACCCGCCCTGGCCTCGCTCCTTCTGGTCGCCGCCGGCGCAGAAGGCCTTGTCGCCGGCGCCGGTGAGCACGACGACCCCGACGGCCGGGTCCCAGCGCGCGTCCAGGAACGCGTCGGTCAGCTCCGCCACGGTCGTCGTGCGGAAGGCATTGCGAACCTCGGGCCGGTTGATCGTGATCCAGGCGACGCCGTTCTGCTTCTCGTAGAGGATGTCCGTGTACGCCATGGCGCCCTCCGACCCGCTAGAGCGATTTTCGCAGGAGGTTTCCGAGCTCGCCGATGACACCGCGACGGAAGGTCAGCACGCAGACGACGAAGATCACGCCCTGGACGACCGTGACCCACGCGCCGAGCTGCGACAGATAGTTCTCCAGCGCCATCACGATGAACGCCCCGACCACCGGCCCGAACACCGTGCCGAGTCCGCCCAGCAGCGTCATGAGCACCACCTCGCCCGACATCGTCCAGTGGACGTCGGTGAGAGACGCGAGCTGGAAGACGAGGGCCTTCGTCGCCCCGGCGAGGCCGGCGAACGTCGCCGAGAGCACGAACGCGAGAAGCTTGTACCGCTCGGCGCGGTACCCGAGCGAGACGGCGCGCGGCTCGTTCTCCCGGATCGCCTTCAGCACCTGACCGAACGGCGAGTGGATCGCGCGGTAGATCAGGAGGAACCCGGCGAGAAAAATAGCGAGCACGACGAAGTAGAGCGTCAGCGTCTCGTTCAGGTTCAGCACCCCGAGGAGGGTGCCGCGCGGGACCGACTGGATGCCGTCTTCGCCGCCGGTGAAACCGGCCTGCACGCTGAAGAAGTAGACCATCTGCGCGAACGCCAGCGTGATGTTCGCGAAGTAAATGCCCTTGCTGCGGATCGCCAGGGCGCCGATGGCGACGCCGAGCGCAGCCGCCACCGCGGTGCCGAAGAGGATCGCCAGCTCTGGTGGGAACCCCCAGGCCTTCGCGGAGTGCGCCGCGCCGTAGCCCGCCGCACCGAGGAAGGCGGCGTGGCCGAACGAGAGGAGCCCGACGTAGCCGATGAGGAGGTTGAAGGCGCAGGCGAAGAGCGCGAAGCACAGCGCCTTCATGAGAAACACCGGGTACACGAGGAACGGCGCCGCCGCGAGGATGGTCGTCATCACCCCGAAGGCGACCACCTGGGGGATCGGCACCCCCGCCACCGCCGGGGCGGGTGCGCCGACATATTCGTTGGCCGTCGCCGTCACGAGGCCCGCCCGAAGAGGCCGCTGGGCCTCACCAGGAGCACGAGCGCCATGATGACGAAGATCACCGTGTTGGACGCTTCGGGGTAGAAGACCTTGGTGAAGCCCTCGACCACTCCGAGGGCGAAGCCCGTCACGATCGAGCCCATGATCGAGCCCAGGCCGCCGATCACGACCACCGCGAAGACGACGATGATGAGGTCGGCGCCCATGAGCGGGTTCACCTGGTAGATCGGCGCCGCGAGCACGCCCGCCAGCGCTGCGAGGCCGACGCCGAACCCGTAGGTCAGCGTGATCATCCGGGGCACGTTGATCCCGAACGCTTGCACGAGCGCCGGATTTTCGGTCGCGGCGCGCAGGTACGAGCCCAGGCGCGTTCGCTCGATCACGTACCAGGTCGTGAGGCAGACCGCGAGCGAGAACACGATGACCCAGGCCCGGTAGTTGGGCAGGAACATGAAGCCGAGATTCTGGCCACCGGCGAGCTCGCGGGGCATCGAATAGGGTAATCCCGACGAGCCGTATTCGTGGCGAAACAGGCCCTGGATGATCAGGGCGAAACCGAACGTCAGCAAGAGGCCGTAGAGGTGATCGAGGTGATAGAGGCGTTTGAGCGTCGTGCGCTCGAGCGCGATGCCGGTGATGCCCACGACGACCGGCGCGATGAGGAGCGCCCACCAGTAGCCGAGCCCCGCCCACTGCAAGAGGAAGTACGCCACGAACGCGCCCATCATGTACTGGGCGCCGTGGGTGAAATTGATGATGTTGAGCAGTCCGAAGATGACCGAGAGCCCGAGGCTCAACAGGGCGTAGAACGCCCCATTGATCAGTCCGATCAGCAGCTGACCGAACAGCGCCTGCGTCGGCACCCCCAAAATCGTCATGCCTGGGCGCGGCGCAACGACGGACGCGGGGTGGGGGCCAGGGGCGGCGAGGGGTGCTGCGACCCGTTCCCTCCCAGCGGAGGGCGTACGAGCCGCGCCCGGATGGAGCCCAGCCGCGCAGGGCCATGCGCACGCGTGCCGCGTGGTCGCAGCACCCCTCGCCGCCCCTGGCCCCCGCCCCGCGCCCGCCGCACCGCGCCTATTTCTTGACGAGCTCGCACCCTCCCTGGTCGAGTGGCCGGAACGCCTGCTCGGCCGGGATGGTCGCCTGGATCTTGTAGTAGTCCCACGGGTACTTCGACTCGGCCGGCTTCTTCACCTCGACGAGGTACGCCGGATGGATCTTGCGGCCGTCGACGCGGATGGTCCCCTTGCCGAAGAGCGGGTCGTCCGTCGGCAGCTCCTTCATCTTGGCGATGACCTTGGCGCCTTCGTCGCTCTTGAGCGCCTCGACGGCCTTCAGGTAGTGCAGCGTCCCCGCGTAGGCGCCGGCGTGGATCATCGTCGGATGGATCCCCCGATTCCGCTCGGCGAACCGCTTCGCGAACGCGCGCGTTTTCTCGTTGAGATCCCAGTAGAAGGTCTCGGTGAAGGTGAGTCCCTGGGCTTTCTCGAGGCCGAGCGCGTGCACGTCGGTGAGGAAGACCAGGAGACCCGCGAACTTCTGGCCGCCCTTCACGATGCCGAACTCGGCGCCCTGCTTGATGGCGTTGGTGGTGTCGCCGCCGGCGTTGGCCAGGCCGATGATCTTGGCCTTCGAGGCCTGCGCCTGGAGCAGGAACGACGAGAAGTCCTGGGTGTTGAGCGGGTGCCGGACCTTGCCCAGGACCTTGCCACCGTTCTTGAGCACGACCGCCTCGACGTCGCGCTCGAGCGCGTGGCCGAACGCGTAGTCGGCGGTGATGAAGAACCATGTGTCGCCGCCGGTCTTCACGACCGCGTTGCCGGTGCCGTTCGCGAGCGCCCACGTGTCGTACGTCCAGTGGATCGTGTTGGGCGAGCACGCCTTGCCGGTGAGGTCGGACGATGCCGCAGAGGAAACGATGAACGCCTTGCCCTTGTCGCGGGTGATCTGGTTGACGGCGAGCGCGACGCCGGAGTTGGGCACGTCGAGGATGAGGTCCACCTTCTCGGCGTCGTACCACTGGCGGGCGAGCTGGGAGCCCACGTCGGCCTTGTTCTGGTGGTCGGCGAACACGATCTCGACCTTCAGGCCCTTCGCGGTGGCCCCGTAGTCCTCGACCGCCATCCGCGCCGCCACCACCGAGCCCTGGCCGGCCAGGTCGGCGTAGAGGCTCGACTGGTCGTTGAGGACCCCGATCTTGACGACGCCGTCGGAAATCTGGGCGCGGGCCGGGCTCGCGGCCAGGGTCAGAACGCCGATGAGTGCGACGATGCGTGCGATGGTCATGCGCTGCGCTCCTTCGCGACCGATGTTGGTCGGCCGCCGGCACTATACCCCGAGGTAGTCATGGAGCTTGTTCATGTTGGCGTCGAGCTCTCCGTTCGGAATCATGTCCACCACCCGGCCGTGCTCCATCACGTAGTGACGGTCGGCGACGGTGGCGGCGAAGCGGAAGTTCTGCTCGACGAGGAGGACGGTGAACCCTTCGCGCTTGAGCCGCTGGAGCGTGACACCGATCTGCTGGACGATCACCGGGGCCAGCCCCTCGGTGGGCTCGTCGAGCAGCAGGAGCCGGGCGCCGGTTCGCAGGATGCGGCCGATCGCCAGCATCTGCTGCTCGCCGCCCGACAGCGTCGTGCCGCCCGCCCGGAGCCGCTCCCGGAGGTTGGGGAAGAGCCCGTAGATCGCGTCGACCCCGAGCCCGCCGGGCCGGACCACCGGCGGCAACAAGAGATTCTCCTCGACGGTGAGGCTCGCGAAGATGCCGCGCTCCTCCGGGCAGAACGCGAGCCCGAGCCGCGCGATGCGGTTGGACGGGAGATCGATGAGCTCCCGGCCCTCGAAGCGGATGGAGCCCCGCCGCCGGCCGACGATGCCCATGATCGACTTGAGCGTCGTCGTCTTGCCGGCGCCGTTGCGGCCCAGGAGCGTCACCATCTCGCCCGGGCGGATCTCGAAATCGACGCCGTGGAGAATGTGGGACTCGCCGTACCAGGCGTGGAGGTCGCGAACCCCGAGCAGCGGCTCAGGCATGGCCCGAGCCCATGTAGGCCTGGATCACGTCCGGGTTCCGCGACACACTCCGGTAGTCGCCCTCCGCGAGGACTTCGCCTCGCGCCAGGACCGTGATGATGTCCGAGAGATTCTCGACCACGCTGAGGTTGTGCTCGACCATCAGGACCGTGCGGTTCGCCGCCACGCGCTTGATCAGCGCCGAGATGCGCTCCACGTCGTCGTGGGCCATCCCGGCGGTCGGCTCGTCGAGCAACATCATCTCCGGTTCGAGCGCCAGCGTCGTCGCGATCTCCAGGGCGCGCTTGCGGCCGTACGGCAGCTCCACGGCGGGCGTATGCGCGAACGCGGCGAGGCCCACCGCCTCGATCAGCTCGACCGCGCGGCCGTTCAGGCCGTCGAGCACGCGCTCCGACCGCCAGAAGTCGAACGAGGCGCCGCGCGTGCGCTGGAGCGCGACGCGCACGTTCTCCAGTACCGAGAGGTGGGGGAACACGGCCGAGATCTGGAACGAGCGCACGAGACCCAACCGGGCGATGTCCGCGGGCCGGGAGCCGGTGATCTCGCGACCCTTGAAGCGGATGCGCCCGCGGGTGGGCGCCAGGAAATGGGTCAGGAGATTGAAGCAGGTGGTCTTGCCGGCGCCGTTGGGGCCGATGAGCGCGTGGATCGTCCCACGGCGCACGCGCAGCCTCACGTCCTTCACCGCGACGAAGCCGCGAAACTCCTTGGTGAGCCCCTCGGTTTCCAGAATGACGTCGTCGGCCATCTCAGGAGGGCAAGCCGGCCGGCGGATAGAAGCGCGCCTCCCGCTTCTCCTTCCAGGCGCGGTTGGACTCGTCCATCTCCCACGACGCCACGCACTCGTTCTGCGCCCTCAGCACCTCCTCGAGCAGCCCGCGCGGGTCGCGGTGGAACGACTCGTGGAGCAGTCGCTTGGTGTGGGCGGTCGCGGTGGGAGAGGCGCCGCGCACCTTCCCGATGACGGTCGCGAGCGCCCGGTCGAGGTCGGCGCGCGGACACACCCAGTTGACGAGGCCGATGGCGCGCGCCTCGGTGGGGCTCACGTGATCGTTCAGGAGCGCCAGCTCCTTGGCGCGCCCCACGCCGACGACGCGCGCCAGGCGTAGCACCGCGCCGTCGGGGACGAGGCCGTGGCGGGTCGCACCGAGGCCGAGGATGGCGTCGTCGGTGACCAAGCGGAGATCGCACGCAAGCGCCAGCTGCAAGCCGCCGCCGATCGAGTAGCCATGCAGGACGGCGACCGTGAGCTTCGGCATGTCCTCCAGGCGGTCGAGCGCGCGGTTCCAGTGCCGATAGAACGCCTCGCCGATCGACCCCGCCGCGAGCGCGGTCCGGTCCATGCCCGAGCAGAACGCCCGGCCGGCCCCGCGAACGACCACCTGCGCGACGCTGGCGTCGGTCGCGGCGGTCGCGGCGTGGTCGGCGAGCGCGGCGGCGAGCTCGGTGGACAGCGCGTTGAGGACGTTCGGCCGGTTGAGCGTGATCCAGCCGACTCCGTCCCTGGCTTCGTAGGTGACGAGCGCCTCGGTCATCTAGGTCCGGTCGGTGAGATTGTGGACGCCGCTCACGAAGTTGTACGATCACCGCGTGCGGTGTGAAAGTCAAGGCCGCCCGGCCCCGCCCATGACCGTGACCACACGCCGCCGATTCGTCGCCGGTGCCCTCGCCGTGACAACGACCCCCGTCCTGACGCGCGCCGCCCGCGCGCAGACCGCGGTCAAGATCGGGACGGCGGTGCTCGGCGACTACGCGATGGCGGGCCCGGTCATCGTCGCCCTCGAGCGGGGCTTCTTCAAGTCCGAGGGGCTCGCCGCCGAGTTCGTGCCGTTTCGCGGCGGCCCGGATCTTCTCAAGGCGGTGATGGTCGGCGAGTGTCTCGTCGGGATCACTGGCAGCACCGACATTCTCGTCTTCCGCGAGGCCGGCTCGCCGATCAAGATGATCGCGACGCACACTGAGGGCAACCACTTCACGCTGAACGTCGCGCAGGACGTCCAGCGGGTCGGCGACCTCAAGGGCAAGGCGATCGGCGTCACCCGCGTGGGCGCCACGACGTGGGTCTTCGCTCGCATGCTCGCCAAGAAGGAAGGCTGGGACCCGGACAAGGACGTGCAGGTTGTCGGCCTCGGCGGCCTCGACGCACAGCTCGCGGCCATGGCCCGCAAGGAGATCACCGCCTACGTCTGGGGCGATGGCGGCGCGGTGACCGAGCTCCAGGGCAAGTCCAAGGTCCTCCTGCGCTTGGACTCGGTGACGCCGAAGTGGATCAGTCAGATCCAGTACGCGTCCGAGGATGCGATCGTCAAGCAGACCGACGCGATCCGGAAGAGCCAGCGAGCGCTCTTCCGTGCGCTCAAGCTCATGCGCGAGAACCCGAGAGACGCGGCGGAGCTCGTGTCCAAGAAGCTCGGCTGGACCCCGGAGGCGGTGCTCGGCGCCCACAAGATCTCCGGGCCGTTGCTGCCCGTCGACGGCCAGATCAACGCGGAGGCGCTCGTGGCCATGCAGGAGACGCTCCTGGAGCACGGCCTCATCAAGAAGAAGCTCCCCCTCGCCGACCACTACACCCGGGAGTTCACGCCTGTTCGGGTGTAGCGCGAGTCATTGTCGCGGGGATGGTCGTCCGCTTACCATCCTGATCGGCCTGTTCATCCTGCTTTGCGCGAGTCCCGGCGTCGGGACGGCCCAGGTCTTCATCGCGACCCACCCCAAGCCCGAGTTCACGATCGGACCGCTGTTCGTCCGGGCGAACGTCGGGCCCACCGCCGGGCCGGTCGACGTCACCGTGCTCTTCAGCGTGGTGCCTGCCACCGTGAACGGCGGTGTGCGCGAGCAGGACCTCTACCTCCTCTGGCCCGGCGAGGTGGACGGCGAGGTCGTTGCCGGCGCGCCCGAGCCCGAGCTCCGCCGCACCGTCGAGGCGCGTGGATTCCAGGTGACGCGGGAGGGACGACTGCCGCTCTCGGCACGGGCGATTTACTCCGGCCCCCAGCGCCCGCGACCCGAGGCGCTTCCTGGCGGCGCGCCGTTCGTCACCTACTCCCGGGAGGGCGGCCCGCTCGGCCAGGGCGCGCCGGCGAGCTGGATCCGGATCCCGTGGACCCCCCGGCTCGTCGATCGCACGTGGCTCGTCGAGCTCCGGATGCGCCTGACGACTCTCCGGAGGCCGAAGCAAGCCACCGGGCTGGAGAACGTCCTCTGGGGCGAGCGTCACGTGATCACCCTGAGCTTCAACGACGTCAGGACGCGCGCGACGTTCCCGATGTACCTCGCCCATCGCGATCGCGTCGTCCACCTCGCCGACGATCCTTCCCAGCTCATCATCAACTTCGTAGACTCGGATCACCTGAAGATCCACGAGGTCTATCCGGGCTCGAGCCAGCGGCGATCGAGCGAGACCCGCCGGGCCACGGAGATCGTCTCGGCCTATCTCGATCCGTCCGAGGGAATCCGACCTCAAGTCTTGTCGGTGCAGTTCGATACTTCACGGGCTGGAAGGCCTGGGCGCCGGTCCTCTTCGCCACGCTCTTCTTCGTCCTGGGCAACCTCGCGGGGCCGCTGGTCACGACCCTCGCCAAGAGTGTCAGCGCGCGGATCCAGGGACGCATTCACTTCGGACCGAGCAGTGGCGCTCCCGCCCGACGCGATACCGGGACAGTCGTCCCGCGCGAGACGCTCGCGCGCATCTCGCCGGGCGAGACGACGTACGACGAGATCCTCAGCCTTTGCGGGCCCGACCCGGAGGAGCGCGAGCGTCTCAGCGCGCCAGGCCGCCGTACCCTCGTCTACCGCGGGCGGCGCGTCGTGCCTTACCGGCAACGGCGGCTCGGCTGGCTCGCGACCGTGCACCGCTGGGACGTCGAGCACCATGAGGTCGAGATCGAGCTCGACGGCGACAGAGTCCGCGACATCCAGGCCCAGGTCCACAGGAGTCGCCTGACCCAGCCGGGGCAGGCCTGAGGAGCTCACCGGTGATCGGCGCCTGGATCGCGGCGCTACTGCTCGTGGCCCCCGTCGCCGCCGAAGGACAGGTCTTCCTCGCCTCGCGGCCGAACCCCGAGTTCACGATCGGCCCGCTCTTCGTGCGCGCGACCGTGACGTCCGAGTTCAGCGCCGTCACGCTGGACGTCCTCTGGAGCCTCGTGATCCCGCCGACCCGGAGCGGCGCCGCCATCCAGCAGGATCTCTACCTCCTCTGGCCGAATTCGGTCGGCGCGAGCGCGGCGGACGGGCCGCCCGACGCGGCGCTCGCCGCGTACGTCGCGAAGCGCGGGTTCACGCCGATCAAGGAGGGGCGCCTGCCGCTCTTCGCGCAGAGTCTCTATCGTATCGGCGAGGAGCTGCCGCCCGAGCCCGTCGCCGGCGGCGCGCCGTTCGTGACGATCATCCGCCTGGGCGGCCCGCTCGGCCTCACGTCGCCCGTGACCTACGTGCGGATCCCCTGGACGCCCCTGCTCGCCAACCGCACCTGGCTGATGAACCTCCGGATGCAGGTGACGGACATCGTCAAGCGGCGCACGGCGACGTGGATCGAGGACGCGTTTTGGGGCCCGCACTACGCGATCTCGCTCACGTTCAACGACGTGCGGCCGCGCGCCCTGTTCCCGCTCTATTTCGAGCATCGGGACCGTGTCATCCGTCTCGCCGACGACCCGTCGCAGCTCGTCCTGAACTTTCGCGACGCCGAGCACCTCAAGATCTACGACATCTTCCCGCGCACGGCGGGACGCCGGCTCAGCGAGACGCTCGACTCGACCGAGGAGATCTCGCTCTTCCTCGACCGCTCCGAAGGCATCAGTCCCCAGGTCCTGACGGTGCAGTTCGGCTACTTCCGGGGCCTGCGGTCTTGGGCGCCGGTCCTGATCCCGATCGTCTTCTTCGCCCTCGGCAACCTGGCGATGCCCCTCTTTATGATGATCGCGCGTCGGGCCGGCGCCCAGCTCGCGAGTCGCGTTCAGTTTGGGCCCGGCGACGCCGCGCGGCGGACCGGCGTCATTTTCTCGCGCGATACGCTCGCACGCATCGTGCCGGGGACGACGCGGTACGAGGAGGTCTTGCGGCTCGGCGGCGGCGCCCCCGAAGAGCACGAGCAGCTCGCCACGCCCGATCGGCGCACGGTCGTCTACCGCGGGCGCCTGGTCGTGCCCCAGCGCCAACGCCGCTTCGGGTGGCTCGCGACGGTCAGTCGCTGGTCCGTGGAGCAGCACGAGGTCGAGATCACGCTCGAGCGGGACGTCGTCACCGACGTACAGGCGCGTGTGCGCCGCTCGCCCCTCACCCCTCCCGCCACCAGCTGAGTATCGGGCAGCGCGGGGTCGCGGCGCAGGGTGCGGGTTGGCGCGACTCGTTCCCGCCGCGTAGCACGCGGGCCGGGGCCTTGACAGGGGTCGCGAACCGCCCCCATATAGAGCCCTCTGACGTCCGAAACCCACGCACCGCCGAGGGAGGCGTGTATGGCCGAGATGACCCGACGGGACGTACTCAAGATCGCGGCAGCCGGAGCCACCGCCGCGCTGCAGGGCGTGATCCCGAGCCCCGCGCACTCGCAAGGTACGCAGAAGCGCGAGCTCGTCGTCGCTCAGGGCGGCGACGTCGCCCAGTTCGACCCGCACATGAGCACGTCGTCGAACGACATCCGCATCTCGTTCAATCTCTTCGACAACCTGACGAGCCGGCGCCCGGACGGCAAGCTGGCGCCGGGCCTCGCGACGGAGTGGAAGCTCCAGGGCCAGACGACGTGGGTGTTCAAGCTGCGCCAGGGCGTCAAGTGGCACAACGGCGACCCCTTCAGCTCGGCGGACGCCAAGTTCAGCATCGAGCGCACCTACGATCCCAATACCAAAATGCGGGTCAACACCGTCTTCACGACCGTGGATAGGATCGAGGCGCCGGACCCAGCGACGCTGATCATTCACACCAAGAAGCCCGATCCGCTGCTGCCCGCGCGGCTCGGGTTCTACGGCGGGCAGATCGTGCCCAAGAAATACCTGGACGCCGTAGGCCCCGACACCTTCAACCAGAAGCCGGTCGGCACGGGACCCGTGCGCTTTGTCTCCTGGACGAAGGACGACAGGGTCCTGCTCGAGGCGAACCCGGACTACTGGGGCGGCCGTGTGGACTTCGATCGCCTCATCGTTCGGGCCCTGCCCGAGATGGCGCCGCGGGTGGCGGCCCTGCTCAAGGGCGAAGTGGATCTGATCACCCAGGTTCCGCCCGACCAGGGCGAGCGAGTCAAGGCCAACGCCGGCACCCTGGTGAGCGGCGCCCTCTACGGCGGGCTCTACGTGCTCGCCGTGAACTCGAAGCGGCCGCCGCTCGACAACCCCCTGGTGAAACAGGCGCTCTCACTGGCCATCGACCGGGAGACCATCGTCAAGGAGCTGTGGCGGGGGCGAGGCGTCGTTCCCAGCGGCCCCATCGCCAAGGGCGACAATCACTTCGACGCTTCGCTGCCGCCGCTCGCCTACGATCCAAAGGAAGCCAGGGAGCGTCTGCGCAAGGCCGGCTACAAGAACGAGGAGATCGTCATCGAAACCACCGCGGGCTACATGGCGGGCGACAGGCCCATGGCCGAGGCCGTTCAGGCCATGTGGCGCGACGCGGGGGTCAACGCCAAGGTCGAGCTCGTCGAGTATTCCGTGCGCGCCCAGAAGAACCGCGACAAGAGCTTCAAGGGCCTGTGGTGGTCGGATCCGACATCAACGCTGCGCGACCCCGACGGCATGATGTGGCGCCTGCTCGGTCCCGGTGGCCCGCAGGACTACTGGCGTCATCCCGAGTTCGACGAGCTCGGCAACGCCGCCCGCTTCTCGGTCGACGAGAAGTTCCGCGCCGACGCGTACCGGAAGATGACCAAGCTCTCCCTCGAGCACTTTCCGTGGATTCCGGTGATCCAGCCGTACGAGGACTACGGGCTCCAGAAGCACGTGGAGTGGACGCCGGACCCGCTGCAGCAGCTCGAGATCCGCCGCTTCAACTTCAAGTTCCGCCGCGCGTAGACCGGCTTCCGGGGGCGGAGCCTGGCGGGCTCCGCCCCCGCGCCTATGCACGGGCTCCTCCCGTTCCTCGGCTCCCGACTCCTCCGCGCGGCGGTCGCGCTCTGGCTCGTCTCGACCGTCGTCTTCGTGGTCATGCGCCTGTCGGGCGATCCCGTACCGTTGCTCTTGCCTCCCGACGCCCCGCGCAGCGAGATCTTCCGCGTCCGCGCCGAGCTCGGCCTCGACCGTCCCCTGCCTGTGCAATACGTTGTCTTCCTCGGCAACGCTCTCCGCGGGGACTTCGGCCGGTCGATCCACTTTCGCCAGCCTGCCTTTCGCGTGGTACTCGGCTACCTGCCGGCGACATTCGAGCTCGGCCTGACGGCCTTCGTCCTCGCGGCGCTCGTCGCCCTGCCCATCGGCGTGGTCTCCGCGGTGCGGCGCAACTCCCCGGTCGACCAGGTGACCATGGGACTGGCGCTCGTCGGCCAGTCGGCACCGACGTTCTTCATCGGGATTCTCCTGATCCTGGTCGTCTCGCTGAAGCTCGGCCTCCTGCCGACCTCCGGCCGGGAGGACTGGCGGAATCTCGTCCTGCCCGCGCTCACGCTCGGTGCCTTCGCCATGGCCTCGATCGCCCGGCTCACCCGGTCGGCGGTGCTCGAAGTGCTGCGAGCGGACTACATCCGGACCGCCCGCGCCAAGGGCCTGTCCGAGGCGCTGGTCGTCGCCAAGCACACGCTGAAGAACGCGGCCGTCCCGATCGTCACCATCACCGGGCTGCAGTTCGGCACGCTGCTCGGCGGCGCCGTCGTGACGGAGACGGTGTTTGCGTGGCCGGGCATCGGACGGCTCGCGATCCAGTCGATCTACAACCGCGACTACCCCGTCGTGCAGTGCACGGTGTTCCTGTCCGCCGTGCTCTTCATCGTGATCAACTTCTGCATCGACCTGGTCTATGGCCTCCTCGATCCCCGCGTCCGATCGAGCTGACCTGGCGCCGGGCGCGGCGCCGGCGGTCCGCCCGAGCCGTGGCCGGCGAACTCGGCGGATGGCACTCGGCGGCGGCGTGTTCGTCGTGCTGCTGGTCGTGACCGCGCTGGCGGCGCCGGTGATTGCGCCGCACGATCCCGTCCGCCAGTCGCTGCGGGCGCGGCTGGCGGCGCCCACGCTCTCTGCCGCCGATGGCAAGGCGCACGTGCTCGGCACCGACCACCTCGGGCGCGACGTCCTCTCGCGTATGATCCACGGGGCGCGGGTCTCGCTGCTGGTCGGCTTCGCGGCGGTGGTGGTGGGTGGAATCGTCGGCGCCACGCTCGGCCTCCTGGCCGGCTTCCGCGGCGGCTGGACCGACACCATGATCATGACGCTCGCCGACGCCCAGCTCGCGTTTCCCTTCATCCTGCTCGCGATCGGGATCATCGCGGTGCTCGGGCCAAGCTTCCCCACGCTGATCGTCGTCATCGGGCTCTCGGGGTGGGTCACCTACGCGCGCGTCCTCCGATCGCAGGTGCTGGTGCTGCGCTCACGCGAGTTCGTCGACGCGATCCACGCCCTCGGCGGCTCGGTGGCGCGCGTGATCGCCCGCCACATCCTTCCCAATGTGCTCTCGTCGCTCGTCGTCATCGCCACGCTCGAGCTGGCCCGCGCGATCGTGCTCGAGGCGACGCTTTCGTTCCTCGGCCTCGGGGTTCAGCCGCCGACGCCATCCTGGGGCGGGATGGTCCACGAGGGGCGGGAGTATCTCGACTCGGCGTGGTGGATCTCGACGGCTCCCGGGATCGTGCTGATGCTCACATCCATCGTCGTGAGCCGCACGGGAGACTGGCTCCGCGATCTGCTCGATCCGACTCTTCGGGGCGAGTAGGAGAGCTAGGCGCCGTACGCGACCGGGATGCGCTCGAGGACGCAGAACGGGATCGTCACGGACTCGGCGCACGCCAGGCAGTAGAAGTCGAGCTCGAGGCCCGCGCGTTGTCCGTGGAGTAAGAGCCGCTGACTGCACCGGGAGTGGTGGAGCGCGCCGTCGAGTGCCATGTAGACGGTGACGACCTCTGCCGCGACCAAGGAGCCCATTGCCGTTTGCCCTCCTGTGTCCAGGAAACAGCAATTGGCATTCCAGGGATGGACAGTGGGCTAACCCAATGATATCTTGGGCCCTTCGGCGGTCGGGACGCGGGAGGTGTTCAGGAATTGGGCGGCGGCCTGAGAAGCCCTGGACCGGACGGGATCAGCCGCGCCAGTGCGAGAGCTTGTCGTTCAGGTGGTCGAGCGCCAGAACGATCGCGATCGACGCCGCCGACACGAGCCCGGTCGCCGCGAACAGCTCGGGGGCCTGGAAGCCATTGGCGAGCGAGCCCATGACGTAGCCCATGCCGCGGACCCCGGCGAACATTTCGACCACGAGGACCCCCAGCAGGCAGAACATGATGCCGAGCCGCATCCCCGCGAGCACCGAGGGGACGATCGCCGGGAGCAGCACCTTCCAGTAGAGCTGCCACGTCGTCGCGCCGAACGACCGCGCCACCGTCACGAGCGTGCGGTCCACATCGCGCACGGCGCCCATCACGAGCACCATGATCGGGAAGAGCCCGTGGAGTGCGCCGTAGACGACCGCGGGCGTCGTGCCGTAGCCGAGCAGGAGGACGATCCAGGGCAGCACCAGGATCTTCGGGATGCCGTAGAGCGCGATCACGTAGGGGGACATGACGTCCCGCAGCAGCCGTACCGAGCCGACGACGACGCCGGCCGAGACGCCGAGCGTCACCGACAGCGCGTAGGCGACCGCGGTCTTGCCGAGCGTGTCGCCCAGGCCGGCGAACGCGGTGCCGCCGATCCGGAGGAGCGCCCGGGCGACAGCGCTCGGCGCCGGGACGAAGAGCGGATCGACCCACCCCGCCCGCGCCACGACCTCCCACGAAACGAGCGCGGCGAGCACGGTCACGAGCTGGAGGACCCGGACTTGCATTATTGTAGCGGGGTCCGTGAGGCCGGCTTGGACCGGGGGTGGCCTGAGACGGGCGCGACCCGGCTCCGCTCCTGCGGACAACCTTTCGGGCGTCGCCTCATTCCGTCCATCGTTGCGCACGGCGCTCGAGGAGGCTCGCGAGGACGTCTGAGCCGACGACCAGGACCAGCGTCACGAGCACGAGCGCGACGTAGTCCGCGGTTCGGAGAAGACCGTACGCGTGGTTGATGAGAGTACCGATGCCGGCCTTCGAGCCGAGGATCTCACCGACGATGACGCCGATCACGCACAGCGCGAGCCCGGTCCGGAGTCCCCCCACGAGCGTGAAGAGCATCGAGGGCAACATGACCCGACGGAAGACGGTCACCGCGCCCGCGCCGTACGCGTGCGCGACGGTGACGAGCTGCGGGTTCACCTGGCGAACGCCGGCTAGAACCGCCAGCGTGATCGGAAAGAAGCCCAGCAGGAAGCCGAATGCGATCTTCGAGGCCGCTTCGAGGCCGAAGAAGAGCATCAGGGAGGGGTACCAGACGACCGCCGGCACTGCGTAGAGCGCCGCCAGCATGGGTCCCCAGACGCGGCCGACGAGCCGGTGCATACCGAGCATGAAGCCGCAGCCGAGTCCGGCCGCGACCGCCAGCATGTACGCCGCCCCGATCTCGCGCAGCGTCAGCCAGAGGCTCGCCGGCAGCTCGGGGTAGGAGCGGAGCAGCAGGAGATCGCGCAGTGCCGGGAGGACCGCCGAGGGTGGCACGGCGAGGAGCGGGTTCGCGGCGCGTCCTGCGACCTCCCAGACCGCCAGGAGGGCGGCGAGAAGACCGAGGCGCAGCCAGAGGACTCTCACCGCATCGCCCGCAGCGACTCCTCGCGGATCTCGCTCCAGAGCTTGGCGCGGAGCGCCGCCATCTCGGGCGACTCCATCGAGCGCGGGTATTCCATCGACAGCTCCAGCATCGATTTGATCCGCCCGGGCCGGGCCGTCATGACGGCGACGCGGGTCGACAGGAACAGCGCCTCGTGCAGGCTGTGGGTCACGAAGATGACGGTTTTGAGCGTACGCCGCCAGATGTCGAGGAGCCACTCGCCCATCAGGACCCGCGTCTGCTCGTCGAGCGCGCCGAACGGCTCGTCCATCAGGAGGATCTTCGCGTCGATCGCCAGTGCGCGCCCGATCGCGACGCGCTGCTTCATCCCGCCCGACAGCTCGCGCGGGTACTTCTCGGCAAAACCGGAGAGCCCGAGCGGGCCGAGCAGCTCGCTGGCCGTCCGGCGACGGCGCGCGGCCGGCACGCCCTGGAGCTCGAGGCCGAATTCGACGTTCTGCAGCGCGGTCCGCCACGGGAAGAGGCCGGCGTCCTGGAACACGGTCGCGACGCGCCGCGGGTCCGGCGTCGTCACCGGCTGGCCGTCGACCAGGAGGCGCCCCTCGTCGGGCGCCACGAGGCCGCCGAGCATGCCGAGTAGCGTGGACTTGCCGCACCCGGAGGGGCCGATGAGCGTGCAGAAGTCGCCCTCACCGACCGAGAGCGAGACGTCGTGGAGCGCTTCCACCGGGCCCGAGCTGGTGAGGTAGCGCTTGGTGACGCCCTCGATGGCGATCAGCTCGCCGCGCGCCGCCGTCACGTGAGCTGAAGGATCTCCCGGGCGATGAGCATGCGCTGGATCTCGGACGTGCCTTCGCCGATCTCGGTGAGCTTCGCGTCCCGGAAGATGCGCTCGACCGGGAACTCCGTGATGTAGCCGGCGCCGCCGTGGATCTGCACGGCCTTCGTCGCCGCCTTCATTGCCGCCTCGGACGCGAACAGCTTGGCCATCGCCGCCGCGTGCATCGCCGGCCGGCCCGTGTCTTTCAAATACGCCGCGCGCAGCGTGAGCAACCGCGCCACCTCGACCTCGGTGGCGAGGTCGGCGATCATGCCCTGGAGCCCGTTGAACTCGGCGAGCGTCTTCCCGAACGCGGTGCGCTGCTTCATGTACTTGACCGCTTGGTCCACCGCCGCCTGCGCGATGCCCACCCCCATCGCCGCCATCGCGATGCGCCCCCCCTCCAGCACCTTCATGGCCTGCTCGAACCCGGTGCCACGCTCACCCAGCAAGTTGGCCTCGGGGACGCGGGCGCCCTCGAGGATCAGCTCGGCCGTGTTCGACGCGTGCAGGCCGAGCTTGCGATAGGGCTTGCCGCTGCTGAAACCGGGCATGCCCTTCTCGAGGATGAAGGTGGAGATGCCCTTGGACCTCCGCTCCGGGCCGGTGCGGGCCATGACCACCACGGTCGAGGCGACCGACGCGTTGGTAATGAAGGCCTTGCTCCCGTTCAGGACCCACTCGCCGTCCCTGAGCTCGGCGCGCGTGGCGAGCGCCGCGGCGTCGGACCCCGAGCCCGGCTCGGTGAGGCCCCAGGCCCCCAGCACCTGGCCGCTGGCGAGGGGCGGGAGGTATTTCCGCTTCTGCTCGGACGACCCGAAGGTCGCGATGTGGTCGGTGCAGAGGGAGTTGTGCGCCCACATCGTGATGCCGATCGACGCGTCGCCGCGGCAGAGCTCTTCCACGATCAGCGCGTAGGACACGTAATCGAGCCCCGCGCCGCCGAACTCTTCGCCCACGAGAGCGCCGAGGAAGCCGAGCGGGCCCAGCTTCGTCACGATCTCGTGGGGAAACTCGTGGCGCTCGTCGAACGGCGCGATCCTGTCGCCGAGCTCGGCCCGGGCGAACTCGCGTGCGACGTCACGGATCTGCTGCTGTTCGGGGGTCAGGTCGAAGTCCACGAAAATTCAGACCGCCGCGCGAATGTGCTCGCGGACGAAGCGGACGATGTCCTGGGTCGAGGTGCCGGGCGTGAACAACTCCTTGACTCCCATCGCCTTGAGGGCGGCGATGTCCTCGGGGGGGATGATCCCGCCCCCGAAGACCGCGATGTCCGCTGCGCCATGCTCGGCGAGCAACTCGAGGACCCGCTGGAAGAGGTAGTTGTGGGCGCCGGAGAGGACGGAGAGCCCGATGGCGTCGGCGTCCTCCTGGATCGCCGTGGCGACGATCTGCTCGGGCGTCTGGTGGAGCCCGGTGTAGATCACCTCGAAACCCGCGTCGCGCAGCGCCCGCGCGACGATCTTGGCTCCGCGGTCGTGGCCGTCGAGACCCGGCTTGGCGACGACGACGCGAATCGACCGTTCGACCATCACGCCGCTCCGCGGAGCGCGACGCGGAGCTTCTCGCCGACCTTCATCATCCGGTCTCGGTCGCCGGGGACGAGCTTCCAGTCGAACCCCTTGCCGTCGTTGGTCCAGCGCGGAATGAGATGCAGGTGGAAGTGCGGCACCGACTGGAAGGCGGCCGGGCCGTTGGCCTGGAGCATGTTCAGGCCGTCCGGCTGCAGCGCCGCCCGCTGCGCCGTGGCGACACGCTTGGCCGTGGTGATCGCGGCCTGCAGGTCAGCCGGATCCGCGTCGAAGATCGTCGCGGCGTGCGCCCGGGTGAGCACCAGGCAGTGGCCGGAGTTGAGCGGGTTGATGTCCATGATGCAGAGTGTCCGCTCGTCCTCGTAGATCTTCATCGAGGGAACCTGACCGTCGCGGATCTTGCAGAAGACGCAGTCGTTCATCGGTGTCGCCTAGACCGGAACCGTCCAGCCCCGGGTGTCCGGCGCCGTCCCGTACTGGATCCCCACGATCGCGTCGTAGAGCTTCTGGGTCAGCGTGCCGATCTGCCCTCCGTTGATCACGAGCCGCTCGCCCTTGTACGCGAGCTCGCCGACGGGCGAAATGACCGCGGCGGTGCCCGTGCCCCAGACCTCCTCGAGCGTCCCCTTGCGCGCGGCGGCCGCGACCTCGTCGATCGTCACCGGCCGCTCGGAGACTCTGAGGCCCCAGTCGCGCATCAGCGTCAGCGCCGAGTCGCGCGTGACGCCGGCCAGGATCGTTCCGCTGAGCGGCGGCGTGACGATCTCGTCCCCGATCTTCATCATGATGTTCATCGTACCCACTTCGTCGATGTATTTGCGCTCTCGACCGTCGAGCCACAGCACCTGGGTGAACCCGGCGTGCTTGGCCTCCTCGGCGGCGTAGAGGCTCGCCGCATAGTTGACGCCGGTCTTGGCGCTGCCCACCCCGCCCTCCACGGCACGGACATACTTGTCGACGACGAGGATCTTCACGGGATTGATCCCCTCGGGGTAGTACGCGCCGACGGGCGACAGGATCACGTAATAGATGTAGGACTTCGCCGGCCGGACGCCGAGAAACGGCTCGCTCGCGATGATCGTCGGCCGGACGTAGAGCGACGTCCCCACCGTCGACGGCACCCAGTCCTTCTCGATCCCGACGAGGCTCACGAGCGACTTCAGCGCGAGGTCGGGATCGAGCGGCGGGATGCACAGGCGCTGTGACGACTGGATCAGCCGCTCCACGTGCTTCTGGGGCCGGAAGAGTCGGACCTGGCCGTCACGCCCGCGGAAGGCCTTGAGGCCGTCGAACACCGCCTGAGCGTAGTGGAGCACGGCCGCCGCCGGGTCCAGCGGGAAGGGCCCGTACGGTTCCACCCGCGGGTCGTACCAGCCCTTCTCCTCCTGGAAGTCCAGGACGAACATGTGGTCGGTGAAGACGGTCCCGAACGTGAGCTCGCTGTCCTTGGGCTTCGGCTTCTTCGTGGCCGCACGGCTGATCCTGATCGGCTCGCTCATCTCATCCCCTCCCCGGCGTCGTTTTCATCGGCCGCCCTAGAAGATGATCGGCTCGCGATAGAGCCCGAACACCCGACGATATACGTCCGAGATCTCGCCGAGGCTCACGTAGTCCTTCACCGCGTCGACGAGCACCGGCATCACGTTCCGCGGCTCGCGACACGCGTCGGCCAGCTGCTTGAGCCGCCGCTCGACCTTCGCCGGGTCGCGGGCGGCTTTGAAGCGCCCGACGCGCTCGACCTGCTCGCGCTCGACGGCCGCGTCGATCCTGAGATAGTTGATGGGGCGCTCCTCCGGCATCAGGTACTTGTTGACGCCGACGACGATCTTGTCGCGGCGATCCTCCATCAGCTGGCAACGGTACGCGGCGTCCGCGATCTCCCGCTGCGGATAGCCCGCATCGATGGCGCGAACGATGCCGCCCATCGCGTCGATCTTCCGGATGTAGTCGTGGGCGGCCTCCTCCATCTGGTTCGTCAGCGTCTCGAGGTAATAGGAGCCCCCGAGCGGATCGATCGTCAGGGCGACCCCGGACTCCTCGGCGATGATCTGCTGGGTCCGCAGCGCAACCGTCACCGCCTCCTCCGTCGGCAGCGCCCAGGTTTCGTCGTAGGAATTGGTGTGGAGCGATTGCGCGCCGCCGAGCACCGCCGCCAGCGCCTGGAGGGCGACCCGCGCGATGTTGTTGAGGGGCTGCTGGGCGGTCGCCGAGACGCCGGCTGTCTGGGTGTGCGTCCGGAGCCGCATCGACTCGGGCTTCTTCGCGCCGAACCGCTCCTTCATGAAGCGCGCCCACAGGCGCCGCGCCGCCCGGAGCTTGGCGATCTCCTCGAAGAAATCGTTGTGGATGTCGAAGAAGAACGACAGCCGCGGCGCGAAGCTGTCGATGTCCAGGCCGCGCGCGCACGCCGCCTCGACGTAGCCGAGGCCGTCGGCCAGTGTGAACGCGAGTTCCTGCACCGCGGTCGCGCCCGCCTCACGGATATGGTAGCCCGAGATCGAAACGGGATTGAAGCGCGGCACGTGCTTCGAGGTGAATTCGATCATATCGACGACGATGCGAACCGCCGGCTCGGGCGGGCAGATCCATTCCTTCTGGGCGATGAACTCCTTCAGCATGTCGTTCTGCATCGTGCCGCCGACGCGCTCCCACGCGACCCCCTGTTTCTCGGCGACCGCCAGGTACATGGCGAGCGCGACCGACGCGGTGCAGTTGATCGTCATCGACGTCGTGACGTCGCCGAGCGGGATGTCCGCGAACAGCCGCTCAAAATCGTCGAGCGTCGAGATCGACACGCCTTCCTTGCCGACCTCGCCCCGCGCCCGCGGATGGTCTGCGTCGTATCCCATCAACGCCGGCATGTCGAAGGCCGTCGACAGTCCGGTCTGGCCCTGCGCCAGCAGGTACTTGAACCGGGCGTTGGTGTCCTCGGGCCGGCCGAAGCCGGCGAACATCCGCATCGTCCAGAGCCGGCCCCGGTACATCGTCGGATAGACGCCGCGGGTGAACGGATACTCGCCCGGGCGGCCGAGTTGCTCGTCGTGCGACCAATCGCGCAGGCTCGCCGGCGTGTAGAGCGGCTCGATCGGGATGCCCGACAGCGTCTCGAAGCGCGCCGGTCGCTCGGGCCAGCGCTCACGCTCCGTCATGACCACCTCCTCGCAGCACGTCGCGCGCGATCACGAGCTTCTGGATCTGGGAGGTGCCCTCGTAGAGCTGCGTGATCTTCGCGTCGCGGAAGGCGCGCTCCACCTCGTACTCCTTGATGAAGCCGTAGCCGCCGTGGACCTGGATCGCGTCCGTGGTCACCTTCATCGCCGTCTCGGCGGCGAAGAGCTTGGCCATCGCGGCGGCGGTCCCGTAGGGCCGGCCGGCCTCCTTGAGCGCGGCGGCGCGCAAGGTCAGGAGGCGGGCGCCGTCGATTGACACGGCCATGTCGGCCAGCATCCACTGGATCATCTGGTGCTCGCCGATCGGCACCCCGAAGGCCTTCCGCTCGCGGGCGTACGCCACGGAGCGCTCGTAGGCGCCGGCCGCGATCCCGAGCGCCTGGGCCGCGATCCCGACCCGCCCTCCGTCGATCGCCGACAGGGCGATCTTGAATCCCTGCCCTTCCTCCCCGAGGCGGTTCGCCGCCGGGACGCGGCAGTCATCGAAGACCAGCTCGGCAGTATCCGAGGCCCGGATGCCGAGCTTGTCCTCGGTCCTGGCCACCGTGAACCCGGGCGTTCCCTTCTCGACGACGAAGGCGGAGATGCCACGGTACCCCTTGGCGCGGTCCGTCTGGCAAAAGACGAGCGCGAACGACGCCTCGCGGCCGGTGGTGATGAAGCGCTTGCGGCCGTGGACCACGTAGTGGTCCTCGTCGCGCACCGCGAGCGTCGCCTGATTCGTCGCGTCGGAGCCCGCCTGCGGCTCCGTGAGCGCGAAGCACCCGTGAGCGTGACCGGAGGCGACCGGCCTCAGGAAGCGCTCGCGCTGGGCGTCCGTGCCGTACCGGTACACCGGGTCGCCGTAGAGCGAGTTGTTGACCGACATGATGACGGCGTGGGACGCGCACGCCTTGGCGATCTCCTCGAGGGCCACGACGTACGACACCGCGCCGGCGCCGCTCCCGCCCCATTGCTCGGGAATCACCATGCCCATGAGGCCGAGCTCGCCCATGCCCTTGACGGTCTCGTGCGGGAAGCGCGCGGCCCGGTCGATGTCGGCGGCGATCGGCTTGATCTGGGAGTCGGCGAACTCCCGTACCGTCGCCTGGATCATCTGCTGCTCTTCGGTCAAATCCAGTCGCATGGGGTTCTTTTTACTTGTCCAGGAGCTTCTTGAACTCTTTCGTGAGCTCCGGCACGACCTCGAAGAGATCGGCGACGATCCCGAAGTCGGCGATCTTGAAGATCGGCGCCTCCGGGTCCTTGTTCACGGCGACGATGACTTTCGAGGTCCGCATCCCTGCCAGGTGCTGGATCGCGCCCGAGACGCCGAAGCCGAGATAGAGCTTCGGCGAGATGGTCCGACCGGTCTGGCCGATCTGGAATCGGTGCGGCCGCCAGCCGGCGTCGACGGCGGCGCGCGAGGCGCCCACCGCGGCGCCGATCACGCGGCCCAGCTCTTCGAGGATCACGTAGTTCTCCGGCCCCTTCATTCCGCGCCCGCCCGAGATGACGGTCTCCGCCTCCGTCAGCTCGGGGAGCCCGGTGGAGACCTCCTCGCGGCGCTCGACGAACTGCATCTGGGCGCCGGCAACCGCCACGGTCGGTCGTTCGACCGGCGCCGTCTTGCCGGGCTGGGTGTCCGCGGGGCGGAATACGTTGGGCCGTAGCGTCGCGGCCCACGGCGCCTTGGCCCACGTCACTCTCGAGAGAAGCTTGCCCGCGTAGACCGGGCGCGTCGCGACGAGCGTGTCCCCTTCCAGCGCGAACCCGACCGAGTCGGCCGCGAGCCCGACGCCGAGCCGCGCCGCGAGCCGCGCCACGAACTCCCGTTGGCGGCTCGTGACGGGCGCGAAGAT
>JAHFDK010000230.1 GCA_023249095.1 Candidatus Rokuibacteriota bacterium
GAACGCGGGCGCCGAGGGCAGCGTGATCGTCGAGAAGGTGAAGAGCGAGACGGCCCCGAACCGCGGTTACGACGCCGAGACCATGGAGTATGTCGACATGGTACAGGCGGGGATCATCGACCCGACCAAGGTCGAACGGGTCGCGCTGCAGAACGCGGCGTCGATCGCGTCGCTGCTGCTCACGACCGAGGCGCTGATCACCGATATCCCGGAGGACAAGCCGGCGGCCGCGCCGGCCATGCCGCACGGCGACATGTACTAAGGACGTAAGGGGGGCGACCCCCCTCACACTCCCCCGGCACTCAACGCAGGGAGGCTGGAGCGATTGGAGTCCGCGTGATGCGCGGACCACGGCCCGGGCCGGAAACGGTCCGGGCCGTATCTTTTTGTCGGCGTTGACCTTGCACCGCGCATGGATGTTTGATACGGTTAGGCGCTTAACTCGGGTCTGCGGGGAGGTGAGTGAGAACTGCGACCGTATGAAGTCCTCGTGATCGTCGATCCGCGTCCGACCGATGAAGAAATCACCGCGCTGCTCGAGCAGCTCGGCGAGCAACTCAAAACGCTCGGCGCCGAGGTCACCAAAGTCGACAACTGGGGAAAGCGCCGGCTCGCGTACGACATCCGCAAGCAGCGGGAAGGTACATACGCGATCTTCGAGGTTTCTGCCGAGCCCTCCGTGATGAAGGAATTCGAGCGACAGGTGCGCCTCAACGAAAACGTGCTGCGCTTCGTCAGCACACGGGTTCCGATCCGCAAGAAGGCTCGGCCGGCGAAAACTCAGGAGGTGCTCGAGGAGGTCACTTGATGGCGAGCCTCAACAAGGTGTTCCTGATCGGCAACCTGACCAAGCCCCCGGAGCTCCGTTACACGCCCAGCGGAACTGCCGTCGCTGATTTGCGGCTGGCGGTCAATCGTAACTACACGACGCAAGGGGGTGAGAAACGGGAGGAAGTCTGTTTCCTCACGGTCGTGGTGTGGGGAAAGCAGGCGGAGAGCTGCGGCGAATACCTCGACAAGGGCAGTCCCATCCTCGTCGAGGGCCGGCTGCAGACGCGCGAGTGGGAATCCAAGGACGGCGGCAAACGAACCGTCATCGAGGTCGTGGCTGAGCGCGTGCAGTTCATGGGGCGCGCCCGGGCTGCCGCGCCGGCGACCGTCCCGGCGGCCGAGCCCTTCGCCGAGGAAGCCGGTTCCGGCAACGACGACGTTCCGTTCTAGCGCGCATAAGAGAGGAAGGAGCGAGCCATTCCCCCGACAGCTCAGAAGCCCGTCAAGCGCCGCCGGTTCGGTCGGCGGAAGGTCTGCAAGTTCTGCGTCGACAAGATCGATCTCGTCGACTTCAAGGACGTACGCCGCCTGAGGAGCTTCGTCAGCGAGCGCGGCAAGATCATACCCCGGCGCATCTCCGGCAGTTGTGCGCGCCACCAGCGCCAGTTGACGCACGCAATCAAGCAGGCGCGCACGGTGGCCCTGCTGCCGTACCTCGCGGCGGACTAGCGCCAGCCATGAAGGTCATTCTGCTGGACGACGTCACGAAAGTCGGGCGCCGCGGCGAGGTGCGTGAGGTCTCGGACGGCTACGCGCGGAACTTCCTGATTCCCAAGAAGCTCGCGCTGTCCGCCACCGCCGGCAATCTCAAGAATCTCGAGCACATCAAGAAGCAGCAGGAGGCGAAGGCCGACCGCGTGAAGGCGGGCGCCGAGTCTCTGCGCGCGCAGATCGAGGCACTCGCCTACGAGGAGCGCCGGCAGGCCTCCGAGGAGGGCAAGCTGTTCGGCTCGGTCACCTCGCAGGACATCGCGGACTTCCTCGCCGCGCGCGGCATCAAGATGGATCGCAAGCGCATCACGCTCGAGGAGCCCATCAAGGCGCTCGGAGAATTCTCGGTCTCCATGCGTCTGCACGACGACGTCACGGCGCAACTCAAGGTCAACGTCGTCCGCGAATAGCGGGCGTCGACGGCATGGTCGGCGAGGTCCCGTCCAGGATCCCCCCCCACAACCTGGACGCTGAACGCGCGGTGCTGGGCGCCGTCCTCCTGGAGGGTCGGGAGACCCTGCCGCGCGTGATCGAGGTGCTCCGCCCCTCGGACTTCTACACCGAGGCCCATCGCGCGATGTACCAGGCGATGCTGGCCCTGTTCGACCGGGGCGAGCCGGTGGACGTACTGACGCTGACCGAAGAGCTCCGGCGGAGCGACCAGCTCCAGTTCGCCGGCGGGCCCGCCGCGCTGGCCCTTCTCGTCGAACAGGCGTCCATCGCCGCGTACCTCGGCTCGTACACGGCGATCGTCCGGGACATGGCGGTCCTGCGGGAGCTGATCCAGACCTCCAGCCAGATCATCGCGCAGGCGTTCGACGCCAAGGAAGACGTGCAGACGCTGGTGGACGACGCCGAGCGGAAGATCTTCGGCCTCGCCGAGCGTCGTCTCGAGGGCAGCGCGCTGCCGATCGGCAAGATCCTGAGAAACACCTTCGAGTACATCGAGCGTCTGTACGAGCGGAAGGAGCACGTCACCGGCGTCGCGACTGGCTTCGAGAAGCTCGATCTCATGACGTCCGGATTCCAACCCTCCGACTTCGTCATCATCGCGGGACGACCGTCGACCGGCAAGACGGCCTTCGCCCTCAACATCGCGCAGCACGCTGGCATCACGCTGCGCGGCAACGTGCTCGTTCTCAGCCTCGAGATGTCGGCCCAACAGCTGGTGCAGCGCATGCTGTGCTCGGAGGCCAAGGTCGACTCACAGGCGGTACGTACCGGCTTGCTGCATGCGTCGGACTGGACCCGGCTCACGGCCGCGGCGGGCCGACTCAGCGAGGCGCCGATCTTCATCGACGACAGCCCCAACCTCACGGTGCTCGAGGCGCGAGCCAAGGCGCGCCGCATGAAGGCCGAGCACAGCCTCCAGCTCGTGGTCATCGACTATCTGCAACTCATGCGCGGACGCGCACACATGGACAACCGGCAGCAGGAGATCGCCGAGATCTCGCGCTCGCTGAAGTCGCTCGCCAAAGAGCTCAATGTCCCGGTGGTCGCGCTTTCACAGCTCTCTCGCGCGGTCGAGACCCGCGAGCAGCGCCGGCCCCAGCTGTCCGACCTGCGCGAATCGGGTGCGCTCGAGCAAGATAGCGACCTCATCCTGTTCCTGTACCGGCCGTCGATGTACCGCGACGACCTGCCCATGGAGAAGACGAACATCGCCGAGGTCATCGTCGGCAAGCAGCGCAACGGGCCGACCGGCTCCGTGGAGGTCGTCTTCCTTCCGCAGTACGCACGCTTCGAGAACATCGCAGAGCAACACCGGCAACCGCAGCCGTTTTAGGCCCGCGGCCGCGCGGCCCGTCGTATCATGGGCCCCGTGCGGCTGAGCCAGCTGAAGCGTCTCTTCGTCGGCACCCCGCTCCCCACCGCCCAGTCCCGTCACGAGCGACTCGAAAAATCTACTGCGCTCGCGGTCTTCGCCTCCGACGCGCTTTCCTCCGTCGCGTACGCGACCGAAGAGATCCTGCTCGTGCTGATTTTGGCCGGCACGGTGGCCCTGAGCTACTCGATCCCGATCGGCATCGCGATCGCTGTCTTGATCGCCATCGTCGTGAGCTCGTATCGCCAGACGATCCGCGCGTACCCGCAAGGGGGCGGCGCGTACATCGTCAGCAAAGACAACCTCGGCGTGCCCGCCGGTCTGGTCGCGGGCGCGGCCCTGCTGATCGATTACGTGCTGACCGTGGCGGTGAGCGTGGCGGCCGGCGTCGCCGCCCTCACCTCGGCCGTCCCGACACTGTTCCCGTACCGTCCGGGTCTCTCCGTGGTCGCGGTCGTCGGCATCGCACTCGCGAACCTTCGGGGCATCCGCGAGTCGGGTCAGCTCTTCGCCGCGCCGACGTACCTGTTCATCGCCAGCCTCGGCGGCCTGATCGTCTACGGAGGCCTCGGCGCCTTGTTCGACTTCCTCCCGGAGGCGCCCTATCAGCGGCATCCGCCCGGCCTCGAGGGTGTCGGGCTCATCCTGTTCCTCCGAGCGTTTTCCTCGGGCTGCACCGCGCTCACCGGTGTCGAGGCGGTCTCCGACGGGGTGCCGGCGTTTAAGCCGCCGGAGGCGCACAACGCGCGGGTCGTGCTGACGTGGCTCGGCGTGATCCTGATCACGCTGTTCCTGGGTATCACGTTCCTCGCGTACGACTTCGGCATCACACCGCGCCCGGAGGAGACGGTAGTCTCGCAGCTCGCCCGCCACATCTTCGGCGGCGGGTTCCTCTATTACGAGCTCCAGGCGGTCACGATGCTCATCCTCCTGCTGGCCGCCAACACCTCGTTCGCCGACTTCCCGCGGTTGTCATTCTTCCTCGCGCGCGACCGCTTCATCCCGCGCCAGTTCGCGACGCAGGGCGACCGACTCGTGTTCTCCAACGGGATCCTGATCCTCAGCGGGCTCGCGGCCCTGCTGCTGGTCATCTTCGGCGGCGACCCCCACGCGCTGATCCCGCTCTACGCGGTCGGCGTCTTTCTCTCGTTCACGCTCTCACAGGCGAGCATGGTGCGCCGCTGGCTCCGCCTCAAAGAGGAAGGGTGGTGGTGGCGCTGGTGGTTCAACGCGCTCGGAGCGATCGTGACCGGTCTGGTGATGATCACGATCGCCGCGACGAAGTTCACGCACGGGGCGTGGATCGTCGTCCTGCTGATCCCGACGCTGGTCGGAGTGTTCGTGCTCGTGCACCGCCACTATGAGGAAGTGGCGGTGCAGCTCTCGCTCGACGGCCTCGGGCCGCCGGCGCCGATGACCAACACGGTCCTGGTCCTGGTCGGCGACATCCACCGCGGCGTGGTCAAGGCGATCCAGTACGCACAGACGCTCTCGCCCAACGCAAAGGCCGTCTACGTGGAGACCGACCCCGAGCGAACCCGCCGACTCGAGGAGAAGTGGGGCAAGTACGGGATGGGCGCGCCCCTGATCGTGCTGACCTCGCCCTACCGATCGCTGCTCGGGCCGCTCACCGAATACATCGACCACCTGCAGGAGCAGGGGGAAAACCACGTGGTCACCATCGTGCTGCCGGAGTTCATCCCGGCCCGCTGGTGGCAGCTCGGGCTGCACAACCAGACCGCCTTCCTCATCAAGGGCGCGATGCTCTTCAGGAAGAACGTGATCGTCACCGACGTTCCGTACCACCTCCGTCACTGAGCCCGGGACGCCCTGGCTCGACGGCCTCGACCTCCACCGTCGGCGCGGCGCCCCGAACCGCCGCGACGAAATCGGCGGGCGAGTGCGAACGAAGCCCGATGAAGTCGAAGGAATCGGTGTGTGGGTGGAAGAGCACGAGCCGGCGAGGGCGAAGGATGGCCGAGTGCGGGTACGGCCTGGATGTGATCGAAGTGGCCGTGGGTCACGAGACACAGTTCGGCGTCGGCGAACGAAGCCGGCCCGGTGTGCGGCCGGCCGAACGCAGGGGTCGAGCGACTCTCTGGTACACTCGGAAGCCGCGTGGTCACCCGATGAACATCGTTCTCACTCCGAACGGCCCGCTGGACGCCCGCGCAACCCTCGCGCGCTATCACCTCTGGGGAGAGGATCCCACGAACCAGGTCACGAATGACGTCGTCCGGCGCGTGCTGCGACTCGGCCGACGGTTCGTGCCGTACGAGGTGCGATGGAGCGGCCCCGTGGACGACACCCGAATCGCGATTCGCATCCCGGGCGTCGGCGCATCCGCCGTCGGTGCGGCCGCCACCGCGGAGGTGCGCCGCCTCTTCGGCCTCGACCTCGACCTCGTCGGGTTCTACCGGATGGCGAAGGCCGATTCCGCGCTCGCGTCGCTCGTGGAGCCGCTCTACGGGCTCCGCCCGACGCTCGCGCCGACGCCGTTCGAGATGCTCGTCGGGTCGATCACGGCCCAGCAGATAAACCTCACGTTCGCCTTCGCCTGCCGCGCGCGTCTCGTGCGCCGGTATGGAACGCCCGTGCGGCTCGGTCGGGAGACGGTGTGGGCGTTCCCCGACGCCGCGCGGATCGCGGGGGCGCGCCTGCGCGAGTTGCGGGCACTCAAGTACTCGACGCGCAAGGCCGAATACATCCGTGGCCTTGCCCACGCCGTCGTCTCCGGCACCCTGGATCTCGAAGCGGTCTGCGCGGCGCCCACGCCGACGGTGATCGAGCGGCTCACGGCACTCCGCGGGCTCGGCCGATGGACTGCGGATTGGTTCCTCGCCCGCTGTCTCGGCCGTGGCGACGTCTGCCCGGCCGGCGACCTCGCCGTCCGCAAGGCCTTCGACCATTACTATGGCCGCGGGAGGACGCTGAGCGAGAAGGCGATCCGCCGCCGCGCGGGCGCGTGGGGCCAGTACCAGAACCTCGCGGTGCACTATCTCCTCGCCGGGATGCGCTTGAAGCAGCCGGCGATCGGCGGCGGCACGTGAAGAAGGGCTTCGGTCTCAAGATCCTCGGCCAACCCGACCCGGGTGTTCCCAAGGACGTGCACCTCGTCGGCCGATACGCGCTCGGTGTGGACTGGGCCGACGGCCATGGGTCCATCTATCCCTACGACCGGCTCCGGCGCGACTGCGTGTGCGGAGGGTGCGGCGCGCTCGAGACGCTCGCAGCCGAGATGGCGTGGCCCGAAGAGATCAAGCGAACGGACGAAGGGCTGCGCGTGACCTGGGTCGACCGGCACGAGAGCCTTTACCCCTATCCGGACCTGCGCGCGCTGTGCCGCTGCGCCGGTTGCACCGGCGGCCACTGATGAAGGACGTGCGAGCCGCAGGGCTGGCCGGGGGCTGGGGCCCCCAGGCCCGAGGCGAGCGAAAGAGGAAGGACGTGCGAGCCACAGGGCTGGCCGGGGGCTGGGCCCCCAGGCCCGAGGCGGGCCCATGAACGAAGAAGGGCGGAAGCGGTGGGTCCTCGTCGGCATCATGCTGTCCATCTTTCTGGCGGCGATCGAGTCGACGGTCGTCGCGACCGCGATGCCGACGGTGGTGGCGAGCCTCGGCGGCATCCGGATCTATTCGTGGGTCTTCTCGGGATTTCTGCTCACGCAGACGGTGACGATGCCGCTCTGGGGGCGGTTCTCCGACCTCTACGGCCGCCGGTCGATCTATCTGGCCGGGCTCGCGACCTTCCTGGCGGGCTCGGCGCTGTCGGGCGCGGCCCAGGACATGGCGCAGCTCGTCGTGTTCCGCATGGTGCAGGGGGCGGGTGCCGGGGCGCTGATGACGCTCGGGTACACGATCATCGCCGAGCTGTTCGGCTTGGAGCGACGGGCCAGGATGCAGGGGTACATTTCGGGCATCTGGGGTCTCGCCTCGCTCATCGGCCCCTGGGTCGGTGGAGTGCTCACCGACCACGTCTCGTGGCGCTGGGTCTTCTACATCAATCTGCCCTTTGGGGCGATCGCGATGGCGGTGATCGCGACCGCGCTCACCGTCGTCGAGCGGCCCGTCCGGCGGCCCATCGTGGATTGGGCTGGCGTGGCGCTCTTCGCCGCCGGCGTCTCGGCGGTCCTGCTCGGCATCGTCGAGGCTGGCCGGGCGGGATCCTGGTCGAGGATCGAAGTCGTCGCGCTCCTCGCCCTGGGCGCGGCCGTGCTCGTCGCGTTCGTCGCAGTCGAGCGGCGGGCGGTGGAGCCGATCGTCCCGCCGCGCCTCTTCAGGAGCCGGATGGTCGTCGCGGCGGTCCTCACTCGATTCCTCGCCGGCATGGCGATGTTCGGGGCACTCTCCTTCGTTCCGCTGTTTCTCCAATCGGTCACCGGAGCCACCGCGACGGGTGCCGGCCTCGTCCTCACGGCGTTCGTCCTCGGCTGGGTGACGACGTCGGTGCTGAGCGCGCGGCTGGTCCTGCGCGTCGGCTACCGGAGCATCGTGCTGGGCGGGATGGCCTGCCTCACGGGAGCGTTCCTGCTCTTCGCCCGTTGGACCTCCGCGCTCACGCACGGTGTGGCCATGAGGGACGTCTTGCTGGCCGGCGTCGGGATGGGGCTGGTCGTCGTGCCGATGCTGATCGCGGTCCAGAGCGCGGTCGCGCGGAGCGACCTCGGCGCGGCCACCTCGATGACGCAGTTCTTCATGTCCATCGGCGGGGCGCTGGGGTTGTCGGTGATGGGCACCGTCATGGCGCAACGGCTCCACGCCGGGCTGCCGATGGGCGAGGCGCTGCACGGCGTCTTCATCGTGGGCTGCGTCGTGTGCCTGGCGGCGCTCGCCTCCGCGTTCCTGGTGCCGCCCGGACGCGCGAAGGATCTCGCCCGGGCCGAAAGGCGCGGCGAGCCGACACGTGTGGGAGGATGAGTCATGGCCGGTGACGCGCCGCTCCTCGAGCGGTTGGCCAAGCTGCCGGCGGTTCGGGCGGCGGTGGCCCTGGAGCTCCTCGAGCGGCTGTCGCAGCCGCAGGCGGATCCGGTGATCGGCCCGCTGTTCGGTGTCGACGAGGAGGGCGACGCCGCCGTGAATCCACTGGTCCCAGCGGTGCTCAAGCAGTTCGAGGACCGGAAGGATCTGACGTGCTACGCGGCGCTGATCGAGGGCCTCACGGGAGTCTGGAACGCCGCCGTGCGCGCCGCCGTCGTGGCGCGGCTGCGCGCGTCCGGGCTGCCGCCCGATGACCTGCTCCTGCGGCTCGGGGCGCTGTCGCCCACGCTCGGCTTCGCCGCCGAGAAGCCCGAGTTGGCGCGGGAGTGGCTCGCGGATCCGTTCACGCAGGACGCGCTCCTCGTCCAGCAGTGCGTGATCCGGATGTTGTTCGCCCTGCGCGCCATGGCCGACGCCCGCGCCGGCGAGCTGACGGCGTCTCAAAGGTAATCGGAGGACCAGACCATGCACATCCACGAACGGAACACGGAGCGAAAGCGGCTGAACGGGCTGATGCTGAAGTCGCCCATGAAGGTGTACGCCGCCTTCGGCGACCTCGGCAAGAAGGTCTTCGCCGACGGCGCCATCTCGAAGAAGCACAAGGAGCTGACGGCGCTCGCGGTCGCCGTGTCGCAGAACTGCTTCGACTGAATCGATCACCGCGTCGAGGAGGTCCTCGACCAGGGCGCGACAGCCGCCGAGATCGCCGAAACGCTCGATATCGGCGTCTTGATGGGCGGGACGCTCGCGGTCAAGTCGGTGCGCCACGCCTTCTCGGCGCTCGACGAGCTCAAGGGCAAGGGGGAATGACCATGGCGACGATTCCCGAGAACTGCCGTGACCTGTTCGCGAAAAAGGCGTTCGCCCACGTCGCGACCGTCGGCCGGGACGGCACGCCGCAGGTGACCCCGGTCTGGGTGGATTACGATGGCGCGCACGTCCGCTTCAACACTGCCCGGGGGCGGGTGAAGGACAAGAACCTTGAGCGGAATCCGAAGGTCGCGCTTTCGATGCAGGACCCGGACAACCCCTATCGCTACCTCCAGATCCGGGGACGAGTCGTCGAGATGACGGAGAAGGGCGCCGACGATCACATCGACGCGCTCGCCAAGAAGTACCTGGGCCAGGACCGCTATCCGCAGCGCCGGGCCGGCGAGGTGCGTGTCGTCGTCAAGATTCTTCCCGAGAAGATCCAGAGCATGGGATGAGCGCGCCCCCCCGTTTCCGGCGTCCCCCGCCCGCATGATCCAGGTCGAGGGCATCTCGAAGGGCTACGCCGGGCAGGAGATCTTCCGCGAGCTGTCGTGGCGGATTCCCGACCGCGAGCGAATCGGGCTGGTCGGACCGAACGGGGCGGGCAAGACGACGCTCTGCCGGCTCCTGGCCGGCGTCGAGGAGCCGGACGACGGGCGCGTCACTCGACCGCGCGAGACCACGGTCGGCTACCTCCCTCAGGAAGCTGCGGGCGCGCCCGCGGGCTCGGTGCTGGTCGAGGCGCTCGCCGGCTTCGACGCCGTGTGGCAGGTCGAGCGCGAAATGGAAGTGGTTGCGGCGCAGCTTGCGGCGGTGGCCGGCGGCGACGGAAGCGACGCGCTGACGGCGCGGTACGGAGATCTCCAGCACCGGTTCGAGGCGCTGGGCGGGTACCGTCTCGAGACCGAGGCGAAGACGATCCTGGGTGGCCTCGGGTTCCGAGAAGCGGATTGTCCGCGCCCGCTCACCGAGTTCTCG